>DASWPR010000597.1:0-8545 GCA_036398455.1 Dokdonella sp. | reverse complement strand
CGACGCCGAGACGCGCTACAAGACTAAGAACTTCATCGATACCTCGGTCTGGCGCTTCGGCGATCTGGTGATCACCAGCGGTTTCAACCTGCTGCGCCATGTCGGCATGGTGCTGCCCGGCTTCGCCGCACTGGCGATGCTCGCCGCCGCCGGGTCCAGTTGGGTCGGCTGGCGTGCGGCGCGATCGGTGGAAGGCGGCGACACGGTGGCTCCGACGAAACAGCGCGATTGAATCCATCCGCTCGCCCTCGTTCCCAACGAGGCCGTCATTCCCGCGCAAGCGGGAATGACGGCGGGAGGGAGGGCTTCGTCCGTTTGCGTACGATTCGTATGCTTGCTTCCGATTCGTCTGCTCGCGTCCGAAATGTTCAAAGCCGCGAATAATTCCACGACAGCATGCGTCCGTCGCGATAGGGCATCACGCCGTGGAACGGACGCGGGTCGGCGTCGAACACGAGTGGCAGGAACTGACGGTCGCCTTCCCACATCGGCAGGTCGAACAGGCGGTCGAGATCGACCCATTCGAGTTCGCCTTCGGGATTGCGCTCGAGCGGCGTGCCCTCGAAGTGCGTGATCAGGAACAGGAAGCCGAGCCAGTCCTCGCCGCGCTTGCCGAAACCGGGCCAGTTGAGGGTGCCGCGCAAGGCCATTGCTGTGCAGTGGATGCCGGCTTCCTCGTGGATTTCGCGGCGCATGCCGGCAAGCACGTCCTCGTGCGGATCGAGCTTGCCGCCGAGGCCGTTGTACTTGCCCAGGTGCTGATCGTCCGGGCGCGCGTTGCGGTGGATCATCAGCACGCGCCGGCGATCCGGCGACAGCACGTAACCGAGGGTTGCGACGATCGGCGTATAAGGCATGGCTCGTGCGGCATCGTGACGGGTCGGCAATGATAGCCGGCGCCGCTACAATCGTTGTGCTCGACCCTGCGTCGATTCCCTATCCTTCACCGCCGTGCACACGGCGCTCCGCCTTCGAGGACCCACGATGAGCATCGAAACGATTTCCGAACAGCGCAGCTTCGGCGGCGTGCAGGGCTTCTACAAGCACGAATCGAAGGAAACCGGCGGCACCATGAAGTTCGGCGTGTATCGCCCGCCGCTGGCGAAGGGCGAACAGGCGCCGGTGCTGTACTACCTGGCGGGCCTCACCTGCACCGAGGAAACGTTCGTCATCAAGGCGGGCGCACAACGCCTCGCCGCCGATCTCGGCGTGATCCTGGTCACGCCGGACACCAGCCCGCGCGATACCGGCATCGAAGGCGCCACCGGCGACTGGGAGTTCGGCGAAGCCGCCGGCTTCTATCTCGACGCGACCACGCCTGCGTTCGCCAAGCGCTTTCGCATGTACAGCTACGTGACGAAGGAACTGCCGGCGGTGCTCGCGGCGAGCTTCGCCGATGCCGATCTCGATCGCGAGAGCATCTTCGGCCACTCGATGGGCGGCCACGGCGCACTCACGATCGCGCTGAAAAATCCCGCGCGCTACCGCTCGGTGTCGGCGTTCGCGCCGATCGTCGCGCCGAGCCAGGTGCCGTGGGGCCAAAAGGCGCTGCCGCGCTACCTCGGCGACTACCAGAAGAGCTGGCGTCCGTACGACACGGTCGCTCTGATCGAGGATGGCAAGACCTTCCCCGGCACGATGCTGGTCGACCAAGGCTACGGCGACAAATTCCTCGAACCGCAGCTGCAGCACTGGCGCCTCGACGCTGCCGCGCGCAAGGCCGGCCAGGCGCTGACCCTGCGTGTGCACGCCGGCTACGATCACAGCTACTACTTCATCAGCACGTTCATGGAAGACCACCTGCTGCATCACGCGCAGGCGTTGCACGGCTGAAGCCAGCACGGCCCCTCGTCCCGCGAGGGGCCTCGCACGTTGCCGGAGGAAGGCATGAAAGTTGGCGATCTGGTTTCGCTCGAAGCGAGAGCGTTCGTTCCGGCGCGCGACTTCGAGTTGTCCAAGCGCTTCTACGAGGCGCTCGGCTTCGAGCTGGAGTGGTCGAGCGCGGAACTCGCCGGTTTCCGGCGCGGCACCTCGGCCTTCCTGCTGCAGAATTTCCACGTGCCGGCGTGCACCGGGAATTTCATGATGCACCTGCTCGTCGAGCGCGTGGACGACTGGTGGCGGCACGCCGCATCGGTGGCGGCCGCGTTCGGCATCCGCGTGGAAGAGCCGCGGGACCAGCCCTGGGGCATGCGCGACTTCCCGCTCGTCGATCCGAGCGGCGTGCTCTGGCGCATCGCTCAGCCGATCGTCGACTGAGCCTGGCGGCTAGCGTCCGATATCCTCGTTCCACAATTCCGGCCGATCGCGCATGAAGGCCGCCATCAGCGCGACGCACGCGCCATCGTCGACGACTTCGATCGCAACCCCGCGGCTCTTCAGCCAGTCTTCCTCCCCCATGAACGAGCGATGCTCGCCGACGATCACGTGGCGGATGCCGTACAGCACGATCGCTCCGCTGCACATCGCGCACGGCGACAGCGTGGTGTACAGCGTGCATTCGCGGTAGACGCGCGCCGGCTGGCGGCCGGCGTTTTCGAGTGCATCCATCTCGGCATGCAGGATCGCGCTGCCGCGCTGCACGCGCCGGTTGTGACCGCGACCGATGATGCGCCCTTCGTGCACGATCACCGAGCCGATCGGGATGCCGCCCTCGGCAAGGCCCTGCTCGGCCTGCTCGCGTGCGGCGGCGAGGAACGCGTGGTGGATCATGCGGGTGAGATGGGCAGCGGAGTCGTTTCGACGTTAGCACGCCGCGCTGCGCATCGACGCCGACGAATCGATGTCGCGCTCACGCCGTCTTGCGCGGCGATACCCACATCGCGATATCGGCATCGAACACGCGCGTGCCGCCGGCATCGTGCACATCGACATGCGCGAGCAGCTCCTGCGCGGTCGACGCATCGATAATCGCGGGCACGACGGCGGTCGCCGTCATCAGGCCCTGTGCCCTGGCGAGATAGCGCACGCTCATGCCCTTCGGAATCCAGCGCATCGCATCGGGGATCGTCGCGTCGGTGGCGAGCCCGCCGGCGAGCTCGGCCATGTTGCACAGCGCGATCGCGTGCACGCTGCCGATATGGTTGCGCACCGCGCGCCGGTCGCGCATGCGCACGACGCAGCGCCCGGGTTCGAGCGCATCGACGTGCGGCGCGATCGAATCGAAGTACGGCGCGCGCCAGCACAGCAGCCGTGAAAACAGCCAGCGCCCCGGCGTGGAACCGCCGAGACGCCGGAACAGGCGCAGGGCCGATGCGGCCATCGCCCGATTCGCTCAGGCGACCGAGCGCAGCGCGCGCTTGTCTTCCTGACGCGCACCGGCGGCGAGTTCGGACGAATCGAAATCGTCGACCGAGATGAACTCGAACGTCGCCTTGCGCACGCGCGCAAGCAATTCGCGCTCGGCGCCGCTGAGCACGCCTTTCGCCTCCGCATCGGCCAGCTGCGCGTCATAGTCGTAGCCCTTCAGCTCGCCCGACTTGGCCGCCTTGAGGAACTTGCGCTCGACCGGCTCGGCCAGGATCACGTCCGGCAGCAGCGCATTCATGTGGCCGATCGGATTGTTCGCGTTCGGCATCATGTACGTGTCGCCGATCAGGCGCGTGCGCGCTTCGTTCGGTGCCGTCAGCAGCGCGGCGACGCGGCGGCCCAGTCGATCCGACGGCGGCACCTCACGGCGGCCGAACGGGAACACCAGCGCGCGCAGCACCCACGCGACCGGGCGCACCGGGAAATTGCGCAGCACGCCGTCGAGCGCGCCCTGCATGCGATAGACGCAGTCGTGGAATGCCCAGGCCAGCAGTGGCTGGTCGTTGACCGGCTGCTCCTGGTCCTCGAAGCGCTTCAGCATGGCGCTGGCGATGTACAGGTTCGACAGCACGTCGCCGAGGCGCGCGGACAGCTTTTCCTTGAACTTCAGCTTGCCGCCGAGCACCAGCATCGAGGTGTCGGCGACCAGCGCGAGCGCAGCGGCATAGCGATTCAACTTGCGGTAGTAGCGCTTCGTGTACGCGCGCCCGGGCACGCGGCCGATCCTGCCGAAGGTGAGGCCGAGCACCAGACTGCGCACGGCATTGGAGATGGCGAAGCCGATGTGGCCGAACAGCGCCGCATCGAAGGTCTTCAGCTTCTCGCGGTAGTCGGCGATGCGCGTCGCCTGCATTTCCTTCAGCACGTACGGATGGCAGCGGATGGCGCCCTGGCCGAAGATCATCAGGCTGCGCGTCATGATGTTGGCGCCTTCGACGGTGATCGCCACCGGCGCGCCCTGCCAGCCGCGGCCGATCCAGTTGCTCGGTCCAAGGATCACGCCCTTGCCGCCGTGCACGTCCATCGCGTCCTTGGTCATTTCGCGCGCGAGTTCGGTCGCGTGGTATTTCGCGATCGCCGACGGCACCGCCGGCTTCTCGCCGCGATCGACTGCCGCGGCCGTCGCCTGCGACAGCGCGGTCACCGCATAGGTGTAGCCGCCGATCCGCGCCAGCGCTTCCTCGATGCCTTCGAAGCGGCCGATCGCGATGCCGAACTGCTTGCGGATGCGCGCATACGCGCCGGTCGCGGCCACGCCCGTGCGCATGCCGCCGGCGGTGTTCGACGGCAGCGAGATCGCGCGACCCACCGAGAGGCACTCGACCAGCATGCGCCAGCCCTGCCCGGCCATGTCCGGTCCGCCGATCAGCTGCGACAGCGGCACGAACACGTCCTTGCCACGCACCGGGCCGTTCTGGAACGGAATGTTCAGCGGGAAATGGCGGCGGCCGATTTCCAGGCCCTTGGTCTCGCGCGGCAGCAGGGCCAGCGTGATGCCGAGGTCTTCCTTGTCGCCGAGCAGGTGTTCCGGATCGTGCATGCGGAACGCGAGGCCGACGATCGTGGCGACCGGCGCCAGCGTGATGTAGCGCTTGTCGAAGGTGAGGCGTACGCCGACCACATTGGCGCCGTTCCACTCGCCCTTGCAGACGATGCCGTAGTCGGGAATCGATGTCGCGTCCGAGCCCGCATACGGACCGGTCAGCGCGAAGCACGGCACCTCGCGGCCATCGGCGAGGCGCGGCAGGTAATAATCTTTTTGTTCCTTCGTCCCATAGTGGACGAGCAGCTCGCCCGGGCCGAGCGAGTTCGGCACCGCGACGGTGGAAACCAGGGTCGTCGAGACGCCGGCGATCTTCTGCAGCACGGCCGAATGGGCCAGCGCGGAGAAGCCGAGGCCGCCGTATTCCTTCGGCAGGATCATGCCGAAGAATTTCTTCTTCTTGAGGAAGTCCCAGATTTCCGGCGTGAGATCGGCGAGCTCGTGGGTGATCTGCCAGTCGTTGACCATCGCGCACAGCTCTTCGACCGGACCATCGAGGAAGGCCTGCTCTTCGACCGACAATTCCGGCTTCGGCTGCTTCAGCAGCTTCGACCAGTCCGGCTTGCCGCTGAACAGCTCGCCTTCGAATCCGACGGTACCGGCTTCGAGCGCGATCTGCTCGGTATCGGACAGCTGCGGCGTGACCTTCTGGAATGCCGCGAGCAGCGGCGCGCTGAGCTTGCGGCGGCGGAAATCGACCAGGTTCAGCGGCAGCGCGATCAACACCAAGACCAGCAGCGGCAGCGCGATCGCCAGCATCGACGAGGATGCCAGCCAGCCGGCCGCGATGATCGCGGCGGCGGTCGCCACGCTCCATGGACGCAAGCCGATGCGCAGATAAGCAGCAGCCAGTGACACCAGGATGCCGGCCAACAAAGGAACGAAGGAACTCATATCAGGACTCCTCGCTTTCGAGCGATTCCAGGAACTGTAGTACGTGCGTGGTGAATGCCGCATTGTCGTCGCCGGCCACCATGTGCGTCGCATTCGGCACGACGACATGACGCGCCTGCGGCGCCAGGTAAAGAAATTCGTCGATCGTTGCGCGCGAGACGATATCGCTGTCGCTGCCGCTGACCAGCAGCATCGGCGCGCGGATGCGGGCGGCCGCATCGAGCAGCATCGGCTGCTGGCTTTCGATGTGCGGCGTCAGGTCGGCCAGCAGGCGCGCGTCCCAGTGCCAGCGCAGGCGGCCGTCGCCCTGGTCGACCAGCAGGGCGCGCAGGCGCTCGGGCGATTTCGGCTCGCGCCGATGCGGCAGGTACGACGCAATCGCAGCGCTGGCCTGCTGCAGTGATTCGAATCCGTCCGGATGCGCCGCCATGAAGCCGAGGATGCGTTCGACGCCACGGGTTTCCCAGCGCGGCGTCACATCGACCAGCACCAGCGCCGCGAATGGCGGCGATGGCTGGCCTTGCACGGCAAGGCCGAGCAGGCCGCCCATCGACGCGCCGACCAGTACCGGCGCATGCATCGGGGCGGCGACGGCACGCAGATAGTCGGCCATCGTTTCGAAGCGGTAGGGCGCCTCGCCGCGCCAGCCGCTGTCGCCATGCCCGCGCGCATCGAACGTGACGCACGCGAAACCCGCCCCGGCGAGCGTCGACGCGCTGCCCGCCCAGGCTTGCCGGGTCTGTCCGAAGCCGTGCGCAAAGACCACGCCGCGGCGCGCGCCGGACCAGTGCGACAGCGCCAATTCGACGCCGTCCGCCCGGCGCAGACGGCCCGTGGAGCATTCCAGCGGCGCGGCTTCGAGGGATTCCATACCAGGCAGTATGGATACCGTTCGCGACAAAATCAATACGCTTGCGTATGGCAGGCAGGCCCTTGAAGCAATTGTAAATTTTGTTCAGCACATTCCCTGCGGCCCAGCCATCGGGCAGACTACGGCGATGACCGTCGCCATCAGCAAGATAGAGCCGAAAAGCCGCCTCAGCGCCGCCGACTGGGAAGACGCTGCGCTCGCCAGCCTGGCCGAAGGCGGCCTCGGCGCCGTCGCGGTGGAATCGCTGGCACGCCGACTCGGCGTGACCAAGGGCAGTTTCTACTGGCACTTCGCGACGCGCGAGGCGCTGCTGCAGGCCGCATTGGAGCGCTGGGAGCGCAGCGACGAGCACGAAGTGCTGGCGCCGATCGAAACCGTCGCCGATCCGCGCGAGCGCATCCGCGAAATGGTCCGCCAGGTCAGCCACAAGCGCCCGTCGCATGCCGTGTTCGCAGCGCTGCTCAAGGCGATCGACCAGCCGTCGATCCGGCCGGTGATCGAGCGCGTTTCGCAACGTCGTCTCGACTTCGTCACCGAAGCCTTCCGCCAGGCCGGTTTCGACGCCGTCACCGCGGCCAATCGCGCGCGCCTCGCCTACTCCGCCTACGTCGGCTTCATCCAGCTCGCCCAGATCGGACAGCCGCGCATGAACCACGAGGAATTCGAGGCTTATATCCGCGACTTCATCGAGATCCTGATCCCACATTGAACGGCGCGCGGCCGCTTGCCGCATGCCGCCTTGCAATGGCCGCAGGGCACGGCTACCGTCCGTTCATCCTCTTTCAACGGGCGCGTGTGCGCCTCCCGCCATGGCCAGCCAACTCGACGCATTGAACCGCTGGGTCGACGATGTCGCGCGACTCACCCGACCCGACCGCATCCACTGGTGCGATGGCTCCGAAACCGAACAGCGCGCCCTCATCGGGCAGATGCAGCGCGACGGCACGCTGATCGCGCTGAACGAACAGACGCATCCGAACTGCTGGCTGCACCGCTCGCATCCGTCCGATGTCGCGCGCGTCGAGCACCTGACCTTCGTCTGCACCTCGGACAAGGACGACGCCGGTCCGAACAACCACTGGATGGCACCGGCCGACGCGCACGCGAAAATCGACGCGCTGTTCGAAGGCTGCATGCAGGGCCGCACGCTGTACGTGATCCCGTACTGCATGGGTCCGATCGATTCGCCGATCGCGCGCTGCGGCGTCGAGATCACCGACTCGCCGTATGTCGTCGCGAACATGGCGCTGATGACGCGCATGGGAGCGCCGGCGCTCGCGCGCATCGAGCGCGAGGGACGCGAGCGCGCTGCTCGCGGCGAGCGCGCGGACCTGTTCGTCAAGGGTCTGCACTCGGTCGGCGAGCTCGATCCCGACAGACGCTTCATCATGCATTTCCCGCAAGAACTCGCGATCAAGTCGATCGGTTCCGGCTACGGCGGCAACGCGCTGCTCGGCAAGAAGTGCCACGCGCTGCGCATCGCCAGCTGGCAGGCGCGCGATGAGGGCTGGCTGGCCGAGCACATGCTGATCGTCGGCGTGGAGAACCCGCAGGGCGAAACGCATTACATCGCAGCGGCGTTCCCGTCCGCCTGCGGCAAGACCAATCTTGCGATGCTGATTCCGCCGGAAGGCTTCCGCAAGGCCGGCTGGAAAGTATGGACGGTCGGCGACGACATCTGCTGGATGAAACCGGGCGCCGATGGCCGCCTCTACGCGATCAACCCGGAAGCCGGCTATTTCGGCGTCGCACCGGGCACCAGCGAGCAGACCAACCCGAACGCGCTGGCCACGATCCAGCACGACACGATCTACACCAACGTCGCGCTGACCGCGGACAACCAGCCCTGGTGGGAAGGCCTGCCGGGCACGCCGGTCACCGACTGGCAGGGCCGCCCGTACGATCCGGCCAATGGGCCGGCGGCGCAT
>DASWPR010000596.1:0-5830 GCA_036398455.1 Dokdonella sp. | reverse complement strand
CCGGCGGCAACGCGGCAGGAGCCGGCTCGCCGGCGGGGCCGAGCGCCTGCACGTAGGCCCACAGCGCTTCGAGATCGTGATCGCTCATCGCGTTGACGGCCCAGTACGGCATCGGCGGGCGCGTCGTCAGCGAACGGGCGTAGGTCTTCCACGTGGCAAGGTCCATCGCGCCGATCTTCAGGCGCAGGTTGCTCGGATACGTCGTGCCCCAGGGGCCGGCAAAACCGATGCGATCGCCGGTCAGCCACTGCGCTTCGGCAACCTTGCCGCCACTGGGTGCGAACCCGGCGGTATGGCAGTCGTTGCAGCCGGCGATCTTCGTTACGTAGCGGCCGTGCTCGATCAAAGCGGCATCCGCCGCGCCTCGGTCATTTCCGGCCATGGCGCCGGCGGATGCGAGCAGCAGGCCCGCAGCGATCATTGGTTTGAACATGGGAATGTCGATATCGGTGCGCACGATGCGGCCGTTCGCTGTTCATTACGAGGCGGCGCGTGCGTTCCTATCATGCGATGCCGGCTTGACCGCATGCGGATTCGGCGTAAAGTAAGGAATCCTTGCAAGAGGAATCCGATGTGCTCGCCAAAATCACCTCCAAGAACCAGCTCACGCTTCCAAAAAGCGTGACCGAGGCGATCGGGCCGGTCGAATATTTCGACGTCGAAACGCGGGCAGGCCAGATCATCCTGACGCCGGTGCGCATCCAGCGCGGCGATGCGGTGCGCGCCAAGCTCGCCGCGTTGGAGTTGAGCGACGCCGATATCCACGACGCGGTCGACTGGGCGCGCGCGCACGCGCCTGCGCGACAAGTGGTAGAAGAACGTGCCGGCTACCGCGCGCCGCCGCGCAAGCGTGCCGGAGCCAAATCCACTCGCAGCAAGTGACGATGCGCAGCGGGCCGTTGCAGACGCCGCCGCGCGTGGTGCTCGATACCAACGTGGTCGTCTCCGCACTCGTGTTCAGGTCGGGCGCCACTGCGCGCGTGCGCCAGCTGTGGCAATGCGGCGCCTGCGTGCCCCTGATCTGCACAGCGACGGTGCAGGAGCTGGTGCGCGTGCTCGCCTATCCGAAATTCAAGCTCGGCGACGGCGAACGCGAGGAACTGCTGGCGGACTACCTTCCGCATGCGGAGGTGGTTCGAATACCGCAGCCGCCCCCGTTGGTACCTGCGTGCCGCGACCGCTTCGATCTGCCGTTTCTGCATTTGGCGGTAGCGGGGATGGCCGCCATGCTGGTGACCGGCGACGGTGATCTGCTCGCGCTTGCCGCACGAACGGCGTTCGTCATCCTGACGCCGGATGCTCTGGTGCAGCGGCTCGCCGACGTGGCGAAGCGCTAGCGGCCATTCGCTGCGGCAGAGAGGTATCGAAGCTGCGCAGGGCGCATGCGCCGAACGGCGCCGGTGTCTTTGCCGCGAGCCCGGACCGGCGCGCGCATCCGGCAAGCCTGCCGCGGCTGCCGGCCCTCAGCGATTCAGCGATCGCCGGAGGAATGCTTTTCCAACGCGGTCGCTATGCGCGCCAGCAGTTCATTGGTTTTTCTGACTTCGGCCAGATGCTCGCTCATGTATTCCTGCGAGGCCTGCATGTAGTTCTTCTGGCGCGGAGCCATCCTGCGCATGAAAAAGATCAGGAAGCCGAAGAAGATCAGGATCGGAACCCAATCCAGAACGATGCGCAGGGTGCTTTGAATCATGAGAAAGTGGCTCCCGAAAAAATTCGCATGCGGCCAGCGTCCATCGATCGTGCAAAGCAGGAGCCCATCGCGCCACGGCATCGCATGGGCTCCCGTCGAGGCCGTCAGAACTCGAACTTGATTCCCTGCGCCAGCGGCAGCGCATCGGAATAGTTGATCGTGTTGGTCTGCCGGCGCATGTAGACCTTCCAGGCGTCCGAACCGGATTCGCGCCCGCCGCCGGTTTCCTTCTCGCCGCCGAATGCGCCGCCGATCTCGGCACCGCTGGTGCCGATGTTGACGTTGGCGATGCCGCAGTCCGAACCGGCCGCGGACAGGTACTGCTCGGCGGCCTTCAGGTTCTGCGTGAAGATCGCCGACGACAGGCCCTGCGGGACTTCGTTCTGCTGCGCGATCGCGTCGTCGAGTGACTTGAAGCGCATCACGTAGAGAATCGGCGCGAAGGTTTCGGTCTGCACGACGTCGTCGGCGTTCCTGAGTCCGGTCACGATCGTCGGCAGCACGAAATTGCCCGGACGCTCGGTCAGCGCCGCGCCGCCGGTGGCGATGGTGCCGCCGCTGGCCTTCGCCTTCGTCACGGCGCCAAGGTACTGGTCGACGGCCGCCTTGCTGTTCAGCGGTCCCATCAGGGTCGTCGATTGCGTCGGATCGCCGATCTTGGTTTCGACCTGCTTGTAGGCCTTCACCAGGGTGGCGACGACGTCGTCGTGGATCGCCTCGTGCACGAACAGGCGGCGCGTCGTGGTGCAGCGTTGGCCGGCGGTGCCGACGGCGCCGAACACGATGGCGGGAATCGCGAGTTTCAGGTCCGCGCTCTGGTCGACGATGATCGCGTTGTTGCCGCCGAGTTCCAGCAGCGACCGGCCCATGCGCTGGGCGACGCGTTCGCCGACCGCGCGACCGACCTTGGTCGAACCGGTGAAGCTGATCAGCGGGACGCGGCGATCGTCGACGAAGGTCTGCGCGAGGTCGGTGCCGGCGTCGTTGAACAGGAAGAAGATGTCCGGGAAGCCGCCGGCCTTGAGCGCCTCGTTGCAGATCTTCATCGACGCGATCGCCGACAGCGGTGTCTTCGGCGACGGCTTCCAGAGGGTGATGTCGCCGCAGATCGCCGCGAGAAAGCTGTTCCAGGCCCACACGGCGACCGGGAAGTTGAATGCGCTGATGACGCCGACCAGGCCGACCGGGTGCCACTGTTCGTACATGCGGTGACCGGGGCGTTCGGAATGCATCGTATAGCCGTACAGCATGCGCGACTGGCCGACGGCGAAGTCGGCGATGTCGATCATTTCCTGCACTTCGCCGTCGCCCTCCGGCTTGATCTTGCCCATCTCCAGCGCGACCAGGCTGCCGAGCGCGTCCTTGTGCTTGCGCAGCGCGTCGCCGCACAGGCGTACCGCTTCGCCGCGGCGCGGCGCCGGCGTCGTGCGCCAGATCGCGAAGGCGGCCTGCGCGCGCGCGATCAAGGTTTCGTAGTCGGAGGCGCTCGACGCGTGCACGTCGGCGATGACTTCGTTGGTGCTCGGATTGACCGACTGCACGAGGCCGGCGTCGGTGGTCTTCGACCATTCGCCGTTGCCGAGGTAGGTGCCGGAATTGGTCGGGCCGAGGCCGAGCGCCTTGAGGATGGGGGTGGACATGGAAACTCCAGAAGTGTTGCGGGTTCGGGTATGGCGGATACGACGGTCGCGGACGTTTTCGGATGTCCTCTCCGCGGAAGCGGATATCCAAGGGGTCCGACGGATTCGCGCCTGCGCGGAAAAGACAGGCCCGACGACGTGCCGGCGATATTCAGCCGCGCATTGTACCAGCGCGTCGTTTCAGCGCGACTGCCAGTCGTCGCGGGCGATCGGGCATCAGCCGAACTGGAACGCCGACAACGCCTTGCCGAGCAGGTGGTCGTGGTAGACACGCCGTCCCGGGTCCGCCCCGGCGGCGCCGGCGGCGACCATCAGCGGCAGCAGGTGTTCGGGGCGCGGATGCGCAGCAAGCGCGTCCGGCATCTGCTTCCATTCGGTGATGCGGGCGTCGCGCTGTGCCGGCGGCGTGCCGTCCACGGCCGCGGTCAGCGCGGTGTCGAAGCGCTCCGCCGCCTGCAGCGTCGCGCTGCCGCTGGAGAAGAATTCGCGCAGGTTGTGATAGCTCATGCCGCTGCCGACGATCAGCACGCCCTCGTCGCGCAGCGGCGCAAGCGCACGGCCGATCGCAAGGTGCGCGGCAGGATCGAGACCGGCCTGCAGCGACAACTGCACGATCGGCACGTCCGCCTGCGGGTAGACCAGCAGGAAGGGCACGAACACGCCGTGATCGAGGCCGCGCGCGTCGTCTTCGTCCGCTTCGATGCCGGCGCTGCCGAGCAGCTCGCGCACGCGCGCCGCGAGCACGGGCGAGCCTGCCGCCGGGTACTGCAGGCGATAGGTGTGCTCCGGAAAACCGTAGTAGTCGAACAGCAAGGGCGGTTGTGCCGCCGAGTTGACCGTCGGCCGCGCCGCTTCCCAGTGGGCGGAAATCACCAGCACCGCGCGCGGCCGCTGGCCCAGGCCGGCGTCGATGCCGCGCAGATAGCCGGCCATGCGGTCCCACAGTCGCGGCGCGGAGGGCGGCGGATCCATGAAAAAGCAGGGGCCGCCGCCGTGCGGAATGAACAGGGTCGGCAGACGCGTGGCGAGGGAGGGCATGGGAGCACCCGGACCGATGAACGAGGCAGCCAACGTGGCGACGACGATGCGCGCTTGCAAGATGCGCAATTTGCATCGATGCCCCCTTGAATTCCGCGCGCAGGGCGCGGAAGCTCTTCATCCCGTGCCCCCTGGGAAGGACATCGACATGACGCTTCCGAGAGTGACCATCGACGACCCGCTGGACGACGACCTGGAGCTGTCCGAAGACGTGCTCGAAAGCATCGAGGACACGCCCGACGACGACTACGGCGACGAGACCCAGGACGACGAAGAACGCGCCGCCGAAGAAGGCATGGAGCAGGACGATTTCATCGATCCACGCGGCGAATACGAGCGCGGCGACGACGTCGACGATTGAGCCGGCAGCCGGTTATCCGGCGTCGAATGGCTCTGGCGATAGCTTCGTCAGGCCATCCGGTCGCAACACGGGATGCTCGACGCCGCGCATTCGAGCGCGCCGCGATTCAGCCGCGCGGCAGATCGCTCGCGACGATCTTGCGCGCATCGTCGAGCGCGATCGGTCCGCGCCACTGACGCAGTACCGCCACCGCAAAGCTGATGTCGGCGCCGCTGGCCGCATTGTCGACTTTCGGCAGCGCCGTCCAGGGCAGATGCGGATACGCGTGATGGACGCGGTGCAGCGGGAAATTCAGCAGGTACAGGCGCAGCCAGGTCGGCGCATGCATGTTCAGCGCGTACTCGCGCCGCTCCAGCGGGGTGCCGTGATGCGGCGCGTGGTCGAGCTGCGAGGCGATCAGCGCACGCACGCCGAGCACGCCGACGAGCCAGGGCCAGTGCGCGCCGTATAGAACCATCGAGCCGGCATACAGGGCCAGCACCGCGAGCGAATCGATGCGGATTTCACGCAGCCCCGCGTCGCCGAGCACGTCGCGCTCCAGCATGCGCTGCATGCCGGCGGACCCGTCCGGCAGGTCCGGACTCTGTCCGCTCAAGTGACGGCGCAGGAATGACGCCGGCAGCCAGCATGCGAACAGCATGGCGAGCTCGGCCACGTACAGGCCAATCGTGATGCGCAGGTAGTGGAAGACATAGGCCAGCCAGCGTGGCTGAGCCGCGGGGTCGTACACCTCTTCGCGTCCCCACGGCGTGCGGCTGTAGCGGTGGTGGCGCAGGTGCGCGAAGCGCAGCGCACGGAACGGCGCGCCGAAGGCGATCGCGAGCAGGCGCCCGCCGGCGCGGTTCGCGCGCGGCGCAGGAAACAGCAGGCCGTGGATCGCTTCATGCACCAGCGCCCACAGCATCGGGCTGAGCAGCGCGATCACGGCGAGCGCCGCCGCCTGCCAGGCGGCCGGCACTGCCAGCGTCGGCGCGACCAGCAATGCGAACAGATGCGCGCCGAGCAGGCCGCTGGCGAGGGCGATGTTCGCGCGCACCGGGGGCGCAGCGCGCGGAATGGGCGGAAGGGCGGTCGTAGGGGGCATGATCGGTGGCGATC
>DASWPR010000595.1:0-3881 GCA_036398455.1 Dokdonella sp. | reverse complement strand
GCCGACCTGCACGTGCCCGGCGCCCCGCCGCGTGACCACGGCCCCGGCGCCGCGCCGCCGCTGCCGATCGAGCGGCTGGTGTTCGAAGGCCAGACGCTGACCGTGCAGGTGGTGAAGGACCCGATCGGCACCAAGGGCGCGCGCCTGACCACGCATCTGTCGATCCCGTCGCGCTATCTGGTGCTGCTGCCCTACAGCAAGGTGCTCGGGGTTTCCGTGCGCATCGAGGACGAGGTCGAACGCCAGCGTCTGAAGGACCTGCTGACCGAGGTGCTCGGCGAAACGCGCCTCGGCTACATCGTGCGCACCAACGCCGAAGGCGAATCGCGCGAGGCGCTGACCGAGGACATCGACTATCTCGGCAAGCTGTGGACGGCGGTGCTGGAGAATATCGACCGCAGCAAGGTCGGCGAGCGCATCTACGAAGACCTCGCCCTGCCGCTGCGCGCATTGCGCGACCTGATGCGGCCGTCGATCGAAAAGGTGCGCATCGATTCGCGCGAATCGCTCGAGCGCGCGCAGCGCTTCGTGCAGCAGTTCATGCCGGAGTTGGCCGAGCGGGTGGAACATTACCCCGGAGAGCGGCCGATCTTCGACCTGTACGGGGTCGAGGACGAGATCCAGAAGGCGCTCAAGAAGGAGGTTCCGCTCAAGTCCGGCGGTTACCTGATCGTCGACCAGACCGAAGCGATGACCACGATCGATGTCAATACGGGCGCCTTTCTCGGCTCGCGCAATCTCGAGGAGACCGTGTTCCGCACGAACCTCGAAGCCGCGCAGGCGGCGGCGCGCCAGCTGCGCCTGCGCAACCTCGGCGGCATCATCATCATCGACTTCATCGACATGGTCGACGCCGAGCATCAGCGCCAGGTACTGCGCCAGCTGCAGAAGTCGATGACGCGCGATCACGCCAAGGCGACCGTGTACGACATGTCGCCGCTCGGTCTGGTCGAGATGACGCGCAAGCGCACCACCGAAAGTCTCGAACGCCAGCTGTGCGAGCCATGCCCGGCCTGCAACGGCCGCGGCAGCCTGAAGACCGCCGAGACGGTGACCTACGAAATCTTCCGCGAAATCACGCGCGCGGTGCGCCAGTTCGAGGCGCAGCAACTGCTCGTGCTGGCCGCGCCGAAGGTGGTCAATCGCATTCTGGAGGAGGAATCGGCGGCGGTCGCGGAGCTGGAGGAATTCATCAGCAAGACGATCCGCTTCCAGCCCGAAGAGCACTATTCGCAGGAACAGTACGATGTCGTGCTGCTATAGCCTGCAGCGCGTGCGGGTGCCGGTGCGATGATCTGGCGCGCGCGGCTGCGCCGCCTGCGTTTTGCCCTGATGGCCTTGCTCGCCGGTGCGGTCATCCTGCTCGGTGTGCTGGCCGGCTTGACCCAGCTGGCGATGCCGTGGCTGCAGAATCACCCGCAGCACGTCGAGCGCTGGCTGTCCGAGCGGCTCGGCCGGCCCGTGGCGATCGGTCAGGTGCGCGGTGCCTGGATGGGCGGCGGCCCGGTGCTGGAACTGGACGACGTGCGCATCGCCGGCAAGGACGCGCAGCAGGCGCCGCTCGCGATTGCGCGTGCCGAACTGGTGTTCGATCTGTACGCCCTGTTCAAGCGCAATCGCGCGGTCAGCGAGTTCCGCGTATCCGGCCTCGACCTGCAACTGGTCAACCTCGACGGCCACTGGCAGTTGCGCGGCCTCGATTTCACGCCGAGTGCCGATGACGACGACGGTTTCTCGATGGGTGCGCTCGGCGCGGTCGAGCTGACCGATCTCAAGGTATCGATCGAGGACGCCTCGCGCGATCTGCATGTCGCACTCGGCATGCCGGTGCTGCGCCTGCTCAACCGCGGCGACATCACGCGCGTGGTCGGCCGCGTGCGCCTGCTCGACACCGATTCGCCGCCGCTCGAACTGGTCGCCGACCTCGACATCAACCGGCGCTCCGGCGAGCTGTATGTCGGCGGCCGCAACATCGATCTCGAACGCGCAGTGGCGCGGCAGGCGCCGGCCGGCGTGCAGGTCGGCGGCGGTCGCGGCGACGTGCAGGTGTGGGCGCACATGCAGGCCGCCGCGGTCAGCGACGTGCGCGTGCGCGTCGACCTGCGCGATGTGCAGTTCGCCGCCGCGCAGCCGGTCGCGCTCGACGGCGAAACCGAGGTGACGCCGCACGTCGCGTTCGATCGCCTCGCCTTCGTCGCACGCTGGCTGCGCGAGGCGGACGGGTGGACGTTCGATCTCGCCGATTTCGTCGCCGAGCGCGGCGCGCCGGCGACGCCGGGACGACTCTCGCTCGAACGGCGCGGCAGCGACGCGCAGCCGCTCTGGCGCGCCGGCGCGAGCGCGCTGCCGCTGGAACCATTCGGCAACCTCGCCATGCTGCCGACGCAGACGCCCGCGGGCCTGCGCCGCTGGCTGTATCTGGCGCATCCGCGCGGCGCGCTCGCCGACGCGCAGCTGCGCTGGCGCGATGGCGACGACTACGATGTCGGCGCGCGCCTGCGCGGCGTCGATCTCGCCACCGCGAACTTCGCGCCCGGCGTCGATCATCTCGATCTCGACGTGCACGGCGATGCGCAGGCGACCCTGATCGAGCTGCCGCAGCAGTCGGCGCGCGTCGACTACCAGCGCGTCTTCCGCAAGCCGTTCCTGCTGTCGCAGCTCGGCGGCGACGTGATCGCGCGGCGCACCGACGACGGCTGGCGCGTCGAGACCGAGCGCATCGGCCTGGAGGGCGAAGGCTTCGGCCTGGAACTGCGCGGCGGCGTCGACCTGCATCCGGACCGGCGCCCGTCGATCGACATGTATGCATTGATCGCGCACGCCGAAGTGCCGGCGGCGAAATTGTTCTGGCCGATGACCTCGATGTCGCCGAAGGCGATCGCGTGGCTCGACCGCGGTCTCGTCGATGGCCGCATCGTCGAGGGACGCGCGGCGATCCGCGGCGAGCTGGCCGCGTGGCCGTTCCACGATCATTCCGGTCTGATGGTCGCGCGTGCCGAAGTCGCCGACATGACCCTGCTCTACGACGCGAACTGGCCGCGCGCCGAGAAGCTGCATGCGATCGCGAACTTCGTCAACGACGGCCTGCAGCTCGACGCGGATTCCGCCGAGGCGATGGGCAACCACATCAGCGAAGCGAGCGCGACGATCGAGGACTTCGGTCCGCTCGTGCTCGACCTTGCGGTGAAGGGCGAGGGCAGCGGCCCGAATCTGCTGAACTTCATGCGCGCGACGCCGGTCGGCAAGCGCTACCAGGACGCGCTGAAGGATGTCTCGCTCGGCGGCAAGGGCAGCGTCGCGTTCAAGCTCAATCTGCCGATCAAGCAGATCGAGACACTCGCGCTCGACGGCAGCGTCGAGCTCAGCGGCGCCCGCCTCGACCACGAAGCCTACGACCTGCATTTCCTCGATGCCTCCGGTCCGCTGCATTTCACCCAGCGCGGCTTGGCGGCGGGTCCGCTGGAGGCGAAATTCCGCGACCATCCGGCGCGGCTGACGCTGGCCGTCGGCGGTCTGGTGCAGGACCCGCGCCATGCCTTCGAAGCCAGTGTGAGCGGCCGCTTTCCGGCGACGACCGTGTTCGCGGACGCGCCCGTGCTGCTGCCGGCGCTGGCGAAGGCGCCGGGCGATTCGGCCTGGACGGCGAATATCACCATCGACACGTCCGCCAGCGGCGACGGCCGCAAGCACCTGTCGCTGCAGAGCGACCTGCGCGGCACCGCCATCGATCTGCCGGCACCGCTGGCGAAGTCCGCCGACACGGCATTGCCGTTCCGTCTGGATCTGGACCTGCCGCCCGCGGGCCAGGTCTTCGATGTCGCCCTCGGCGATGTCTTCACCTTGAAGGGCCGCCTGCCGGCAGCGGGCAAGCCGTTCGCCGC
>DASWPR010000594.1:0-8892 GCA_036398455.1 Dokdonella sp. | reverse complement strand
TCCGGCTGTGAATGGGCGGTTGCGCGCGGCAGCGCGGCGATGTTCTGGCGAGTCTGCTTCGCCGCGCGCTGGGCGGCGGCGGTGACCGTGGCCGATTCCATCCTGCGCAGCGTGTCGGCGGCCTGCGGCGGTTCCCACAGTTCCACCAGGACCATGTCCGCCAGGCGCGAGCGGATCGGCGCGCCCCACTGCGAGCCGAGAAACCAGAGCACCACGGCCGCATGGAACAGGATGACGACGGCGAGCGCGCGCCAGTCGGGCCGGGGGCGATGACGGCGTGTCATCGAGCGATCGGCGATCACCATGGCGATACTCCCGTCAGGAAGGACGCCGTCATGGTAGACCGATCCGCCGCTCGTGCAACAGGCCGCGGCGCGCGGCCGCAGGCGCGGCTTAGGCTGCGCTGACGTCGCGCAAGGTCCAGTGCTTGCCGATCAGCAGCGTCATGCGGTGCTTGATGATCGCGTGCGGCAGCGAACTGACGACGGTGACGCTGACATGCACGTCGGACTGGTGTGCCTCGACCGTCGCGGCCGGGTCGTTCTGGCCGAGCGCCGGGTCGACCGCATCCGGATCGGGTTGCATCGCCTTCCAGCGCTGCCACAGCGTCGGTTCGCGCAGCGCCTGCTGCAACAGCGTGGCGAAGCTCTCGGCCGAGCCGCCGGTGAACGACAGCTCGTGCGATTCGCCGCGCGCCTTCGGAAGGTCGTCGATGGTGAACAGATAGCGCTGCGTAGTCATGGCATTCCCTTGAATGGAGTCGCTGAAGTTTATCAGCGTGCCGCGCCGGAGGGCGCCAGCCAGGCGCACGCGGCGGCGAGCAGGCAGGCCACGCACGGCCAGCCGAGGTAGCGCAGTTCCGCGGAAACTGCGAGGAGGGTGAAGGACAGCGCATACAGGCTGCCGCTCGCCAGCAGCACCAGCGCGATGGCGCCGGCGGGCGATCGGCGCCGTCGCCACGCCGCCGGCAGGCTGACCAGACCGAGCAGCAGATACGGCCACGGCGCCAGCACCGTCGTCGCGGCGACGGCTGCCGCGGCGCTCATCAAGGTAACGTGCAGCACGCCGGTATTGCGCGCGACCGGCGGGTTGTCGCGATAGACCACCTCGTCGTCCACGTAAAGGAGTTCGCGCGGCCAGTCGGCGGCGTGCGCACCGAACAGCGCGCGCGTCAGGCGCCATCGATGTGCCAGCCACGCCCGCGGATGCGCCGCGATGGAGTTCAGCCAGGTATGGCGCAGCAGCGCGAGATCGTCATCGCTGAAGGGTTCGAACGGCGCGTGCAGGCCATGCCGCGTGTTCACCAGCAGCGGCAGGTTGCTCCATTCGCGAAACGCCTGCGCCAGGTCGGGCACGTCCAGGCCAGGGCCCACGATGAAAGCCGGCAGCAGCATCTGCTGCGTATCGATCGACATCGCGGCGAGATCGAACTGCGCGAGCATCGGCCACGCCGGGACGCGTTCGCGCACCGTCGTATTGAGTGCCTGCGTGAGCAACACGGCCGAGGCGACGACGCCGATCGCCGCCAGCGCCGACCGCCGCCATTCGCATGCATTGCCGCGGCGTCCGGCAAGCCAGGCGAACCACAGTGCGAACGGCAGCACCGCCGGCAGCGCGTTGTGACGCAAGGCGGCGGCATAGAGCAGCAGCGGCAGCGCGGGCAGCAGCCAGGCGCGACGGCCGCTGGCCTGCGCGGTCGCGAGCACGCCGCTTGCGCAGGCGAGCGCGGAAAGCACGCCCACATCGGTCCACACATGCCCACGCAGCAGCCACGGCACGGGCGTGAAAGCGACGATGAGCATGACCATAACGGCGCGGGCGGGCGCAAAGCGCAAGGCGCGCACGAACAACGTCAGGCCGCTCCAGAACAGCAGCAGATGCAGCACGAACATCGGTGCCGGGCCTGCCGTGAACATCGTGCAGGCGCGCCAGACGAGTACGAACGCCGGCGGCACGATGCCGAGAGTCGTGCCGTTGCGTGCCTGCCACCATGCATAGGCCGAATCGAATGACATCTGGCCGGGCCAGTACGCGGCGATGTCGAACGCAAACCCTGCCAGCGCGATCAGCCAGGGCAGCCAGCGTCTGGCGTCGGCCGCCGGCATCGGGCGTGTCGCTTCGCGCATGCTCTACAGCGCCGCCGTTTCCAGAGCGCCGCCGGGCGATCGATCGGCGACGTGGTCGAGCACCCCGAGCAGCGGTGCGCCGATGCGTGCCCGCAGCGTGGCGAGATTCGCATCGACTTCCTGCATGTCCGGATCGATCCGATTCGCGATCCAGCCGGCGAGCCGCGCGCCGTCGGCGGTGATCGCACGGGCACTCAGCAGCGCGTGGTTGATGCAGCCCAGTCGCAGGCCGACGACGAGGATCACTGGCACGTCGAGCGCGCGCACCAGATCGGCCTGCATCAACGAGTCCGACAACGGCGCCATCCAGCCGCCGACGCCTTCGATGACGATGCGATCGGCGATCGGTGCGAGGCGCGAATGCGCGGCGAGCACGGGTTCGAGCCGAATCTCGCGGCCGCTCGCGCGCGCGGCGATATGCGGTGCGATCGGCGGCGCGAACGCATACGGATTGCAGTCCGCATAGGACGGCGTCGGCGCGCTTGCGCCGATCAATGCGTCGGCATCGTCGTTGCGCAAGCCCTGCGGCGTTTCGCGGCAACCGCTCGCGACCGGCTTCATGCCGACCGCGCGCAGCCCGCGCGCGCGCAGTGCAGCGAGCAGCACGCAGCTCGCATGCGTCTTGCCGACGCCGGTGTCGGTGCCGGTGACGAACAGGCCGCGCGCGCTCACGGCGTCGCCGGCCGTATCGTGGCGAGCTCGGCGCGTTCGCGCCGCACCAGCAGCAGCCGGATCGCATAGATCAACGCGTAGGCCATGCCGGGTACCGAATAGTAGATCGGCTGCGCGTTGCTCATCGGCAGCGTCAGCGCCAGCAGCAGCGACAGCAGCGCGACGCCGAGGAACAGCGTGTAGCGAAGCGTGGCGGTGCGCGTCATCGCGCGCTCGCGCGGCGACAGCGCAAGCGTGTCGGCCAGCCGCAGGGCATGCCAGTGCAGCAGCGCCAATGTCGTCACCGTGACTGCGTAGCCGATCGCGAAGGTGACGTACAGCGCGCGCAGTTCGTCGATGCTGCCGAAGTCGAGCCGCTGTTCGGACAGGAAGCCGCCGCTGACCATGCCGAGCACCATTGCTGCGACCATGCGCAGCGGATACACGTAGACCAGGGTCACGAACACCAGCAGCAGACTCAGGCGTACGCTGAAGCCATCCTCGATGCCGTAGCGGCGCGACCAGTCGCGATGCGCCTTCCAGAAGCGCGCGATCACGAAGAAACTGGCGGCGAATGCCGGTACGCCGCGCATCGCCTGCTGCAGTTCCTGAACCGATGCGGGAACGTGCCCGATCGCGATCACCAGCAAGGTCACCGCGAATGCAAACGCGGCATCGACGAAGGCATCGAGGCGCGTCGGCTGCGCCCCGCGGATGCGGAAACCCTGATCGTCGTCGTTGCCGTGATCTGCGTGCATGCGAAGGCCGTGGAATGCGCCGGCAGTATGCCAGCGGAACGCGCACGCCGGCAGGCGTATACAATAGCTTTCCTGTTTCGGAACTGCCGATGTTCTCTGCCACGCCGATCGAAGCCGCCAGCAAGGCGGAGCTGTATGCGGAGCTCGCCGGGCAGGCGCGCGGGCTGCTTGCCGGCGAGCGCGACCGCATCGCCAACGCGGCCAATTTCGCGGCGCTGGCCTGGCATGCGCTGCCCGACATCAACTGGTGCGGCTTCTACTTCTTCGACGGCAAGGAACTGGTCGTCGGTCCATTCCAGGGCAAGCCGGCCTGCATCCGCATCGCGCTCGGCAAAGGCGTCTGCGGCACCGCCGCGACCACGCGCGAAACGCAGGTGGTCGAGGATGTTCACGCGTTCGCCGGCCATATCGCCTGCGACAGCGCCTCCAATTCGGAAATCGTCGTCCCGCTCTTCGATGGCGCGCAGCTGATCGGCGTGTGGGATGTCGACAGCCCGAGCTTTGCGCGCTTCGATGCCGAAGACCGCGCCGGCATGGAAGCCTTGTGCGCGATCTTCGTGGAGTCGCTGCGATGATGGCGCGTATCGAGAGGGAAACCGCATGAATGCTCGCGACGTCAAGATCCGCAATGTCGGTCCGAAATCCGCCGCCTGGCTGCGCCAGGTCGGCGTGCGCACGACCGAGGACCTGGCGCGGATCGGTCCGGTCGAGGCGTTCCTCAAGGTCAAGCGCGCCGGCTTCCGGCCGAGCCTGAACCTGCTCTACTCGATGGCCGGCGCATTGGCCGACTGCCACTGGGCGGAATTGCCCGAGGGGCAGAAGGCGGAGTTGCTGAGCGCGCTCGAATCGGCCGAGTCGGCCAATCCGATCCGCACGCGCTGGGAAAAGCAGAAGGCGGCGAGCGAGCCGGCCATCGTCGCGAACACCGAAGGCGCCGCATCGGAAGAGGCGCCGGCGAACGGCTTGTTCGACGATCCGGACGGCGACGCCACCGCGCACGGCGAAGGCGACCGCGAGCTGAGCCGCTTCGACTGAACGCTCAGCGCACCGCAGCGTAGTTTCGCGCGTCCTCGCCCCAGGCGGGCGCATTCCTGATGGCCGGCAGCACCTGGTCGACGCGTTCGACCAGCGTCCACATCTTCAGATGCTGCGGATTCATGAAGCGCTGCTCGACGGTCTGTTCGAGGAAGCGCTGCAGCGGCGCGTAGAAGCCGTTGGTATCGAGCAGCACGATCGGATTGAAATAGAGACCGAGGCGCTTCAAGGTCATCGCCTCGAACAATTCCTCCAGCGTGCCGCTGCCGCCGGGCAGCGCGACGACCGCGTCCGAGCCGGTCAGCAGGCGATGCTTGCGCTCGCGCATGTCCTCGACGATTTCCAGATTGACCAGGCCGGGATGCTGCCACTCGACCTCGGTCATGAAGCGCGGAATGATGCCGACGACATCGCCGCCCGCAGCAAGCGCCGCGTTCGCGAGCGAACCCATCAGCCCGACCGCGCCGCCGCCGTAGACGATCGTGCAGCCCGCTTGCGCGAGCGTGCGGCCGAGGTCTGCGGCCGCATCGTGATAGGAACGCGCGCAGTGTTCGCTGGAGGCGCAGTAGACGCAGATACGCATGCGGGATCGGGTGCGGTTGCGAAGATGTCGAGTCTACCCTGCGCGATCGCCGCGACGCTGACCGACGCGGCGGCACCTGCACGATCAGCGCCCGCTGGCGGCGATCGAGCGCACGCATTGCTTGCCCGCATCCAGTTCCAGCAGGCCGACGCGCGTGCGGGCGAGCAGGCTGCCGAAGAACCACAGGTGCATCGACAGCAGCATCAGCAGCAGCGGCCACAACATCGCGGGGTCGATCCTGGATGGCCCCACCACGCGAACCGTCGAGCCCTGGTGCAGGGTGTTCCACCACGCCACCGAGAAGTGCACGATCGGCAGCTTCACCGCGCCGACCAGCCCGAGGAACGCGGCGATGCGCGCGGCCTTGCCCCGATCGTCGAAGGCGCCGCAAACGTCACAGTCGACGCGCCGATTTCCGACATGCCTTCGAGCGGACGGCGACGAGGCTGGCGGCGTCGCCGACGACTTGCCTTCGATCCTCCATCCGGGCGCATGCGATCGAGCTGGTCGTCGTCGTGCTCGGCGCCTCGGTACGGCGTATTCGGGCATGCCAGGGGACGGACTGGACGATGGGTACGAGAACATCTACGTCGTCAAACGCACTCAGCAGAGGCGCACTTATTGAATGCGTACTCACCAGTAGCGCATCTGCCGGCGCGTCCGAAACGCTTGGCAGCGCCGCGCGCCAGCGGCGCACTTGCGGTGCCGGCGGATGGCATGCCGGCATCGCCATCGCCGCTGCGGCTATTCCACCGTGACCGACTTGGCGAGATTGCGCGGCT
Organism: Dokdonella sp.; assembly: GCA_036398455.1. GTDB lineage: Bacteria > Pseudomonadota > Gammaproteobacteria > Xanthomonadales > Rhodanobacteraceae > Dokdonella_A. Next base: position 2,957 of record DASWPR010000594.1, on the reverse strand, counting down.
GATCCACATCGGTGCCGCGCAGCACGGCGACGTGATAAGCGAGGATCTGCAGCGGCACGGTGAACACGGCCGGCGCGATCAGGTTGCCGCCGGAGGCCACCTTGATGACGGCGCCGCGGTTGCCGGTCTGGGTCATCGGTGCGTCGGTGTCGGCGAACACGAACAGTTCGCCGCCGCGGGCGCGGACTTCCTCGAGATTGGATTTCAGTTTTTCGAGCAGCTGGTTGTTCGGCGCGACCGCGATCACCGGCATGTCTTCATCGACCAGCGCGAGCGGGCCGTGCTTGAGTTCGCCGGCCGGGTACGCCTCGGCGTGGATGTAGGAAATCTCTTTCAGCTTGAGCGCGCCTTCGAGCGCGACCGGGAAATGCACGCCGCGACCGAGGAACAGGGCGTGGTGGCGCGGCACGAAGCGCTCGGCCAGCGCGGCGATTTCCGGTTCGAGCTTCAGTACTTCGCCGATCACGCGCGGCAGCGTCGCCAGCTCGGCGACCAGGCGCGTGTATTTCTCGGCAGCGAGACCATTCAGGCGCGCCAGTTCGATGACCAGCAGCGCGAGCGCGGTCAGCTGGGTGGTGAATGCCTTGGTCGAGGCGACGCCGATCTCCGGGCCGGCGCGCGTCATCAGCACCAGATCCGATTCGCGCACCAGGCTCGACTCGGGCACGTTGCAGATCGCCATCGAACCGAGGTAGCCGCGCTGCTTGCCGTCGCGCAGCGCGGCCAGCGTGTCGGCGGTTTCGCCGGACTGGGAGACGGCGAGGAACAAGGTGCCCGGCTGCACGACGGCGCGGCGATAGCGGTATTCGCTGGCGACCTCGACCGCGCACGGAATCCCGGCGATGCCTTCCAGCCAGTAACGCGCGACGAGGCCGGCGTGATAGCTGGTGCCGCAGGCGATGATCTGCACGTGCTTGACCTGCGCCAGCAACTTGTCCGCATCCACGCCGAAGATGTTCGGCAGGATATGGTTGTCGGCGATGCGGCCTTCGAGCGTGTCGGCGACCGCGCGCGGCTGTTCGTGGATTTCCTTGATCATGTAGTGGCGATACTCGCCGCGCTCGACGGCGTCGGCCGACAGTTCGCTCTGGCGCACCACGCGTTCGACCGGCGCGCCGTCGGCGTCGAAGATCGCGACCTGATCGCGCGTGATCTCGACGATGTCGCCTTCGTCGAGATAGACGAAGCGATTGGTCTGCTTGATCAGCGCCTGCACGTCGGAGCCGAGGAAGTTCTCGCCTTCGCCGATGCCGACCACGAGCGGGCTGCCGCGGCGCGCGCCGACCACGTGTCCGGGCTGGTCGCGGTTCATCACGGCGATGGCGTAGGCGCCATGCAGGCGTCGCGTCGCGGTGATCACCGCGTTGCGCAGGTCGGCACCGGCGGCGATCGCATGTTCGACCAGGTGCGCGATCACTTCGGTGTCCGTGTCGGAGTCGAAGCGATAACCCTTCGCCTTCAGTTCGTCGCGCAGTTCGACGTGGTTCTCGATGATGCCGTTGTGGACGACGGCGACGCGCTCGCTCGATACGTGCGGGTGCGCGTTGATCGTGTTCGGCACGCCGTGCGTGGCCCAGCGCGTGTGCGCGATGCCGGTGACGCCGGCGACCGGTGCCGCCGCGTAGAGTGCTTCGAGTTCGCGCACCTTGCCCTTGGCGCGGACGCGCGCGAGAACACCGTTTTCCAGCACCGAGATGCCGGCGGAGTCGTAGCCGCGGTATTCGAGCGCCTTGAGGCCGGTGATCAGGATCGGAACGACGTCGCGTTGTGCCGTCGCAGCCACTATTCCGCACATGGATGGGTGTCCTTGGGGTTTGCCCGTCGCACGAAAGAGAGAGGCGACGCCGCCGGCCAGAGGCCTATCATAACGGCTTGTGCCGTCAGTCGTTGTCGCGGCCGGCGCGGGCTGATTCGACGACAGGCGTGTGACAGGCGACCTCGCGCAGAAATCCACGCAGCGTGCGCCAGACCACCAGCGGAATCTCGTGGCCGCCCTCGTACGGCAGCCAGCGGACGTGCGCGCCGCCGGCCAGGGCTGCGTCGCGCAATCCTTCGCCGGCAGCGAAGGCGAGTTCGGCATCCGCGCGGCCATGCGCGATCAGCATCGGCAGCCCGCTCAGCCGAACCAGGCGCGGTTGCCAGTCGCCGAACGCGATGCGCGAGGACGACAGCAGCACCAGGGCATCGACGCGCGTGCCATGCAGCACCGCGTCCATCGCCAGCATGCCGCCTTGCGAGAAACCGACCAGCACGCGACGCCCGCCGGCAGGAAGCGCAGCGCAGAACGCCTCGAGCGAGGCACGTGCGGCGAGGCGGCCGGGCGGATCGGTCGCCACGCGGTCGAGCGAATCGCTGTGAGGCGCATGCGCGGCATCGTCGCGCGGCCACCAGCAGCGTCCGCGCGGCGTCGCCGGCAGCGGCGCATCCGGAAACAGGTAGTACGCGGGCACGCCGAGCGAATGCGCGAACGCGCTGAGGTCTGTCGCCTGCATCGAGCGTCCGTGCAGGAACACCACTACCAGGCCGGCGTCGGCAGCGCCGATCGCGATCGTGGACAAGCCGCCGATGTCGATGCGGCGCTCGGGCAGCTTCATGTCGCGGGCATCGGAGCGAGGCGTGGCTTCAGCGCGAGAAAGCGGCGTTCATAGGCGTGATAGGACAGCGCCGCCACGGCGAAGGTGGCGGCGCCGGCGGCGATCTCGTAGACGATCGCTTCGGTCAATGTCGGTGCGCGGCCGAGCCGGTTCATCAGCGGCACGCCGACGAACAGATGCAGCGGCGCATAGAACACGTACATGCCGTAGCTGTAGAGGCCGCAGCGGCGCAGCGGCGCCCAGCTCAACCAGCGCGCCGGCGGCGCTTCGCGCGCCAGTGCGCCGAGCAGGACCGCGGCGAAAGCGAGCGCGATCAGGCTGTAGCCGAGGGTCTGCATGCCGGCGCCGATGCGGTTCAGATGT
>DASWPR010000593.1:0-9337 GCA_036398455.1 Dokdonella sp. | reverse complement strand
CGCCGGCGTCGCGCGAATACGTGTAAAAGGTGACAGCGGGCCACTGCCCGTTCCGCGGGGAGTGGGCAATGGAAAACAGCAGCTACGTACTTGTCCTGACCGGTGCCGTCCTGCCGGGCTACACCGCGGAGTCCGTGTGGCCGGCGCTGGCCGCCTATTTCCGCATGGAGCCCGACAAGCTGCAGCAGCAGTTGCTGGTGCGCGCGCCGCTGACGATCAAGCAGAGCGACGATCTCGGCAAGCTGCAGACGCTGCAGGCGGGCGCCGCCGCCGTCGGCGCCGAGGCGGAAATCTGCGCGCCGGATGGGCGTCCGGCGCTGTTCGTACTGCTCGACAATGCGCCGCGCGGACCGGTGCCGCGCGTCTTCGTCGAGGAGCGCGTCGAACACGGCCTGTGGGCGGACAGTCTCAGTGTCGCCGAGGTCGGTTCGAGTACCTGGCAGCCGTTTCGCCAGTTGATGGCGCCGGCCGCCGTCGCGCCGCCGTCGCTGCCGCCGGCCACCGACCTGTTCAGCACGACCCACGCGGCGTCGGCGTCGGTCGCGGTCACGGCACTGCCTTCGCAGCGCTACGAAACGGGCACCGAGGGTGCCGGAGACCTCTACGCATTGCCGGCCGGCGAGGCGATCCACGCCGGCTTCTGGCGCCGCTGCGCCGCCATGGTTATCGACGGCATCCTGATCAGCATCGCCTCCGCCGTCGTGCAGGCGATCGTCGGCGTCGGCATGATGGGCGCGGCCGGAGCCGGCGGCGACATTCGCCCGGGCGCGATCGTCGGCGCAATGATGATGCCGATCCTGATCCTGTTCGTCGGCCAGTGGCTCTACTTCGCGCTGTTCGAAAGCGGCAAGGCGCAGGCGACGCCGGGCAAGATGGCGATGGGCATCAAGGTCGTCGACGATGTCGGCCAGCGCATCGGTTTCGGTCGCGCCAGCGGCCGCTACTTCGGCAAGATCGTATCCGGCCTGATCCTCAACATCGGCTACCTGCTGGCCGGCTGGACCGCGCGCAAGCAGGCGCTGCACGACATGATGGCGAGCACCCTGGTCGTGTTCAACGGCGTGCAGCCGGGCCAGCCGATGCCGGCCGTGCGCCCGCCGATGCCCTGGTACGGCTGGCTCCTGAACGTGCTGCTGTTCGGCGGCATTGCGCTCGCGATCGTCGGCTTCTTCGTGTTCGCCGCTTCGCTGGCGAGCCTCGGCGCGAATGCGCAGGGTGGCAGCGGTTTCTAGAACGGCGCCGCATCGCGCATGAAAAAAGGCCGCGAAAGCGGCCTTTTTCTTGGCTGCCGCGTGGACGATCAGCCGCGGAACGAAAACAGCGTCGGCTTCCAGCCGCCGCTGCTCTGGTAGCTCTGGCCGCGGCGCTTGCGCATGCGGTCGATCAGTTCGACGCGGCGTGCCTCGGCCCATTCGTGACGCTGGGTCTTCAGGCTGGCGGCATCGACGCCGCGGGCGTTGGCCTCTTCCTTGCGGTATTCGACGAAATCCTCGTACGCCTCGATCTCGTGCTGCAGTTCGCGCACGCACAGCTCGATCATGATGGCGTCGTCGAGGAAGCCGAGCACCGGCACGTTGTCCGGGATGATGTCCTCGGGGTTGGCGAAATAGGTCAGGCAGGCGAGCACGCGCTGCTTGTCCTCTTCCGGCAGCGCGAAGCCCTCGTCGTTGACCATCGCGATCATGCTGTCGAGCTTGCCGAGGCGCTCGGCGATGAAGTTCGGCAGCTTGATCTGATGGCCCTCGACCAGCAGCTTCGACGCCGCTTCGGTGACCTCGGCCGGCGACAGGTGCTTGGCTTCGACCTGTGCGCGCTGCATCGCGGCGATGAAATGCTGGAGATCGGCATCGCCGAGTTCGATGGTGATCGCGAGCGACATGAGGCAACTCCACGGGAGACGACGGAAGAGACTAGCCAGCGCGGGCGGGTCGCGTCAATGCGCGAAGGAAAAACGGACCGGCCGCCGGCGTCGCTGCGCTGGCGCCGCCCGCCGGCCTCACAGGATATCGACGAGGCCGGCGCCGAATGCAGTCACGATGCGCGTATAGATGGTCTTGGACGGCAGGTCGACCTCGGGAAAGTCGCCGACATCCTCGTAGCAGGCCTGGAAGCCCGCGTCGCCGGGAGGCAGCGGCGGGCAGCCGGTTTTCAATTCGTAACTGGTGGCGTAGCGGAACGGCCACAGGTCGAACACCGGCAGCGCGGTCGAAAGGGTGGCTATCACGTTGTTGATCGTCTGCAGCAGCTTCGGCCGCTGGCGCTTGGCGATGGTCCAGGCATTCTGCGGCGCGGCATCGCGCAGCACGGCGGCGCGGACCTGGGCGGCGATGGTGCGGTCGTAGACGATGAAACCCGATTCGGTGTTGTAGTTGTCCGAACGCGGATCGAAATTGTGCGAGCCGATCACGCTGACGCGGTCGTCGATGACGATCGACTTGCCATGCAGGCCGAGGCGCACGCCCTCGCGCCGCAGCGGCGTCTGCCCGTAGCGCCGGTAGCGGCCGCTGGTACCGCCTCCGGCCAGGCGCTCGTAGTCCTGCACGAACTCGGCGGCGTCGGCCGGAAACGGCTTGAACTCGTGAATCTGGAAGCCGTACCGTTTCAGGTAGCGCTTCTTGTACTTGTACGAAAGCGCGTAGACGTAGAACGCGTCGGTCGCCGCGAGCGAGTTGGTCGACACGATCACCGGCACGCGCGGCTTGCGCCGGTAGAGGTCGCGGAACACCTTGCGCGCTCGCGCACTGAGGACCAGGTACGGCGTCTCGAACACGACCTGTTCGCGCGCGCCGGCGAGCAGGTCGCTGATGCGCTGGGTCAGTTCGAGTTCGGCCGGATCGTCGGGCCGCAGCGCCTTGTCGGGGGCATCGGAGAAGTAGTCCACGCGCGCGACGCGCACGGCCGCGTCGGCGAAGTGTTCGCGCATGTACGCAGCATCCGCCGCGTGCGCGCGCAGAACATCGATGCGCGCGTGGTCGACGTCGGGCGGCTCGGCCGGCGCCTTCGCCGCGCCGGCATCGTCGACGATGCGCTGGTTGACGTCGTTGAGGCGGGTCAGCGGCACGCTGCGCGGATCGCTCCAGAACTGTTCGAACGAGGCCTGCATCTCGGCACCGGTCTGCGCGCCGAGCACGAGCATGTCGCGGTCGCGGTAGTCGAATTCCTGGTCCCAGTCGAAATAGCGATTCTCGATATTGCGCCCGCCAGCGATGCCGATCTCGCCGTCGATCAGGAACAGCTTGTTGTGCATGCGCTGGTTGAACTTCGAGAAGCAGCACAGGATGCCGGCGGCGAATTCGACCGGTTGCGTGACGGCCTCGTCGAAGGTCGGGTTGTACAGGCGGAATTCGAGGTTGCGATGCGCGCGCGCGATGCGCGCAAGCCATTCGATGTCGTCGAGCGAAAACAGCTGATCGGCCACCACGCGCACCTTGACGCCGCGCCGCGCCGCCGCGATCAGCTCGTCGAGCACGAGCCAGCCGGCGTCGTCCTCGGCAAAGATGAAGGTCTGGATGTCGATGCTGCGGCGGGCCGCCCGGATCAGGTGGATGCGCAGCAGCAGCGCATCCTCGCCGCGCTCGAGTACGTTGACGTAGTGCACCGGGGCGTCGGCGCGGCTCGTCGCACGCGCCTGCGCGACGAGCGCGCGGTAGGGCGAATCGATCGCGCAATGGTCCTCGCGCGTGCAGTCGAGATCGCCCGGGCGCGTATCGGCGACGACGGCATCGGCCTTGCGTGCGAGCTGCCGGTCGAGGCCGCAGGCCGACAGCGCCAGCAGGCTGCCCAACGCGATCGCCACTCGTGCCGCGGCACGGCCGGCCGTGCGCCGGTTCATGCGATGCGCGCCGTCATGGATCCTTCGGCGCGCCGGGCGCAATGGCGTACACGCTGAACTGCAGCTCGACCTTGTCGCTCAGGGTGCCGCGGCGCGAGTGCATGTCGAACTCGGAGCGCCGGATCGTGCCGGCGACTTCGATCGGACACTCGTAGGCGGGTCGTTCGCAGGCGGCCGGCTGCAGCTGGAACGTGACCGGCTGGCGGATGCCGCGCAGGGTCAGCATGCCGGACAGGTCGCCGCCCTTGCGCAGGCGCGGCTGCGGGAACGGTTCGGATTTGAACTCGATGGTCGGGTGCGCGGCGACGTCGAAGAATTCCGACGACTTCACCCAGTCCTCGTAGCGCTTGTTGTCCATCTTCACCGCATCGACGTCGATGCGTGCGTCGACGCTGATCTGATTGCGGAATCGGTCGACGTGCACGGTGCCGTCGACCTTGCCGAAGCGGCCGCTGACGCCGACCAGCCACAGCACCCTGACGGTGAAGCCGAGCTGCGAGCGTTCGCCGTCGAGTCTGACGGTTTCGCTGCCGGCATCTTCGGCAAACGACGCCCGCGTCGGCGTCGGCAGCAGCATTCCTGCGACAAAGGCGAAACCGGCGAGCGCGGCGGCAACCGCAGCGCCGCCGTCGTCGCGCCGGTGGACGCGAAGAAGGCTCACGGCCACCAGAAGTGGCGCACCTCCGCGGTGCCGGGTTCGATGCCGCCGGCCGGGAGCGTCAGCCAGGCCACCCCGGCCGGCGGAATGCCGCGGCCGGAGTAGGACGAACCTTCGGTCAGCAGGGCCACGAGGTTTTCCAGGCCGGGATTGTGGCCGACCAGCAGGATCGACTTCGCGTCGGTGTGATCGTCGAGCACGCGCAGCAGGGTCGCCGGCGTCGCCTCGTAGATGCGCGCTTCGCTGCGCAGGTCCGCATAGCCGAGCGCGGAGAGCACGCGCTCGCAGGTTTCGCGCGCGCGGGCGGCGGGCGAGTAGAGCACGCGCTCGGGCGCTGCCGAATGCTGCTTCAGCCACGCGCCCGCGGCGTCCGCCTCGGCTTCGCCACGCAGACTGAGCACACGCGCCATGTCGTCCTGGCCTGGTGTGGCGGCATCGGCATGGGCATGGCGCAGCAGGATGATCTCGCGGGTGGGCATGAGCGGGGTCCCTCCGTCTGGTAGTGCGCCGATGATGCCCGATTCGCCGCGCCTGCGGTCAAGCCGTTTCGTTAAGGCGCGGGCCGCACAAATGCGATCGGCGGGCGGCCGCCAACTCCTGCCGCCCGCCGATCGACGGGGCAAACTCCCGCATGGGTACGCGAATGCGGCGGGTCAGCCGCCGTTTTCGCTCGAAGCACCACCGGCCTGGCCCTGCTGCGCGGCGCCGCGGTGCCTGAATGCACCGTGCTGAGCTCGCAGCTGGTCTTCGGTCAGCGTGTCCGCGCCGCCGCTCAGCTTGTCGAAGCGGGCCATTTCCTTGGCTTCGAAGTCGGACTTGCTGACCTTGCCGTCGCCGCTCTGGTCGAAACGCTTGACGAAGCCTTCGGCGCGCTTCTCGACGCGCGCGGCGGTGGCCGGCGAACTGGCGATTTCGTTCGCGTCGACGCTGCCGTCGCGGTTGCTGTCGAGCTTGTCGAAGCGGCTGTCGACCCAGGCCTGGTATTCGGCGCGGCTGATGACGCCGTCGCCATTGGTGTCGATCTTGTCGAAGAACTGCTGGCGGAACTGGGCGCGCTTGGCACCCGGCGTCGTCGCCGTCGTGCCGGTTGCCGCCGGATCGGCGGCGAAGGCCATGCCGGCGGCGGTCAGAGCGCAGGCGCCGAACAGCGCCGAAGCGAGCAGGGTGGGGAGAATCTTGCGCATGTCGGTTTACTCGATCGAACGGCCACGGCGGCCGCACCCCTATCGAACGCGGCAGGCACCGGGTCGTTTACCGCCGGCCATGCAAAGAAAGCGCAAATTCGGGTTAAGAGCCCACTACCGGGTCGAGAGCCCACTGCGCTCCACGCGGGTCTCCGCGGCGGCGGTCCCAAGGGCGCCGCCGCGGCCGTGCGACGACCTCAGGCGTGCTTTTTCAGCCAGCGCAGCAGCTTCGCCCAGTCTTCCTGATGCGAACGCACCACTTCGGAGTGGTAGTCGAAGATGCTCTTGCCGAGCGCGTTCGCCAGCACGTAGCCCTGGGTGTCGCGCAATTCGGTCACCACCGGGAACGGAAAGCGCTGCATCTCCTCGACTGCCAGCTGGGACGCATTCGTCCACGGCTTCAGCCGGTTCGCGACGATGCCGACCGCGACCTTGCCGCGCTTGATCCGCGCCAGTTCGGTCAGTTCGGTCAGGAACGGCTCGGTCGCCTCCAGGTCGATCGCCGACGGCAGCACCGGCACCACGATGACGTCGATCTTCTCGAGGAAATCCTCGACGTCGCTGGCGCGGATGCCGGCGGCGGTATCGATGATCAGGCGCTGGGTGTCCTCGGGAACATGCCTTTCCCAGTCTTTGCGCAAGCCCGGAATGCCGAGCACCGCGTTGGGGTACACCGAGCGTTTCTCGCACCAGCGCAGCGAAGAACCCTGGCGGTCCGCGTCGACCAGGACGGTGTTCTTGCCGTCGACCGCATAGTGCGCGGCCAGATTGGTCGCCAGCGTGCTTTTGCCCGCGCCCCCCTTCGAACTCGCAACCAAGACCTTCAGCATGAATGCCTCTCGCCGGTACGCAAAGTGGCAGGAAGGTTACACCGCGCTGCCCCCCTTGCAAAACGCGCGTGCCGGCGGCGTCGCCGAGGCACCGTGTCGGACCCGGTCGGGAGGCCGCCGCCCTGTTGCCCCCGTGGCCGTCATTGGCCATGTGGAAGGTGTCGCGGTCGACCCCGTTCGGAGCCGGTTGCATCAGGCTGGGTGCCGCATTCGCCGCGACCGCGGCGCCGACCGCAGTGCCGCCTTTCTTGAGCACGCCGAGGCCGATCCGCGTCGCCCGTGCCATCGTGCCGGCCGACCGGATCAGGAACGACGCGACCGCGCAGCGCGTCACGGGTGCTCCCGCGGAAAACGCCGGGCATACGACGGCGGCGATGGCGCTGCGGCGCCGGGATCGGCCATCATCGGCCGATGATCGACACTGCCACGCCTCTCGGCGCAGAAGCCGCCACGCCGCTGATCGAACTCGATCGCGCCACGGTCTGCCGCGGCATCGAGCCGGTGCTGCGCGAGGTCAGCCTGCGCATCGACGCGGGCCGGCATACGGCGATCCTCGGCCCGAACGGATGCGGCAAGTCGACGTTCGTGAAATTGATCAACCGCGAGCTTTATCCAGTCGCCCGTGCCGGCGAGCCGGCGGTGCGCGTGCTCGGCCAAACGCGCTGGGACGTCTTCGCCCTGCGCGAGCAGCTCGGCCTGGTCGCGCCGGATCTGCAGCGCGACCTGTTGATGGCGCCGGGATTGATTGCCGAGGATGCGGTGGTCTGCGGCTACTTCGCCAGCCAGCGCCTGCCGCCGTATCGCGAGGTGACCCTCGGCATGCGCGAGCGTGCCCGCGCGGCGCTCGCCGACGCCGACGCGGCGCACCTGACGCAGCGTCCGCTGGCGAGTCTTTCCACCGGCGAGGCGAGGCGCGTGCTGATCGCGCGCGCGCTGGTCCACCGGCCGCGCGCGCTGCTGCTCGACGAACCGACCACGGGCCTGGACATCGCCGCGCAGCAGCGCTTTCTGGCGACGCTGCGCAGGCTGGCCCAGGCCGGCACCACGCTGGTGCTGGTCACGCATCATGTTGAAGAGATCGTCGCCGAGATCGAGCGCGTCGTCCTGCTGCGCGACGGGCGCGTGTTCGCCGATGGCACGCCGGCGCAGGTGCTGACGGCCGGGCGCATGTCCGCGCTGTATGGCATCCCGCTCGACGTCGAGCGAACGGCCGACGGCTATCGGCTGCTGACGGCCACGCCAGTCCCCTCGTTCAGTGCCGCCACGGCAGACTAGCCGGACCGGCTCCGCCGCATCGACGGAGCCCAGGCGCAACCGAGGAGCGGGCATGTTCGATCATCTGCGCAACCAGTGGCGCAGCTTCCGGAGCCAGCCTGCCGGCGAGCGCTTCCAGCAGCGCTATCGGCAGCGCGCGACACGGAGCGGCGCGCTGCGCAAAGCCGCCGTCATGGTGGCCGGCGTCGTGCTGATCCTGCTCGGCATCGCGATGATCGTGCTGCCCGGTCCGGGCCTGCTGGCGATCGTGTTCGGCGCCGGACTCGTTGCCGAAGAGTCCCTGTTCGCCGCTCGCATGCTCGATCGCGTCGAACGGGCGCTGCGGCGACGCCTCGATTGCTGGCGGCGCGCGCCGCGCTGAACCTGGCCGGCAGCGTCCGGCACCCTTGGCGACGCATTGCCCAGCGACGTTGGGGCTTCGGTTGCCGGCTTTGCAGCCGCTCGCGCATCTGATATACCTGTTACTTCGTACGAAGTATGGTCCGATAATCGGCTGTGCACGCCCGCTGGGTTCCTGTCGTGCCGAACGGCCGCGCGCCGGTATCGGGAAAACCGTCCGAGGCGCCGGCGTGGACCGGCGCACGTCAGTGAGAGCCGTGATGAACGTGCAGTCGCTTTTCGCGGTGCCCTTGGTTACTGCGCAGTGGCCGGCGAGCGCGTCGCTGAACCCGCAGCTGCGCGAACTGTTCCTGCGCAGGGAGGCCGAGGGCGGACGCTGGCGCAATCGCGCGCCGACGATGGATATTCCGCCCGGACTGTTCGAAAGCAGCTTCGATCTCTTCGCGTGGCCCGAGCCGGGCGTTCAGGCGCTGCACGATTTCTGCATCGGTGTGCTGCTGCGCACGGTTGCCGAACTGAACGCGTATACGATGGAAGATATGCGCAATCTGGAAATGCAGAATCACTGCTGGTTCCACATTACGCGGCGGCACGGGCGCTTCGACGCCCACAATCACCCGATGGCGTCCTGGTCGGGCGTGTACTGCGTCGCCTCCGGCCGGCACGATCCAGACCAGCCCGATTCAGGCATTCTGCATTTCCAGAACCCGCACCAGCACGCCAACCTGTTTCTCGATCAGGGCAATGGACGCCTGCTGCCTGCGTTCAGTCCGAACGGACGCAGCCTGCAGCTGCAGGCCGGCCAGCTGGTGCTGTTCCCTTCCTGGTTGTTCCACGAAGTGCGGCCGTTCCACGGCGACGGCGAGCGGATCACCGTGGCGTTCAACTGCTGGTTCCGGCCGCGTCACGCCAGCAGCGGGCGCTTGGGAACCCAGCCGCTGCCGCTGCATGGGTGAAGACGGTGCGGAGCAGCTAGTCGCCGAGTGCTTCGCGCATGAATTCGGGCGACGCCAGCGCTGCCTTGTGGATATCCACGTTGTAGTAGCGCGTCGCGAACTGCTTGGTCGCGGCGCCGCGCTCGCGGAAACCGGCGAGGTCGGCGCCTTTGCGTGCCATCGTGCAGCTCCACCAGCCGGTCGGGTAGACCGGCTGCGGGAAAGTCAGCGTCTTCACCGAGTGGAAGTCGGCGAAGCGCATTGCCGAACGCATTGCCTTGATC
>DASWPR010000592.1:0-3296 GCA_036398455.1 Dokdonella sp. | reverse complement strand
GATGCCGTCGAGGCGCTCGCGCAGGCGTTCGCCGACTTCCGCCTGCAGCACGGCATGCGCTTCGTAGGTCGACGCTGCGCGCCCGAACGCGCGCCGGATATGCGCCTGGTCGAGGCCGGCGCTCATGCCGGCAGTTCCGCCGCGAACGCATCGATCGCCCGCGCCACGTCGGCGGCATGGCCGATGAATGGCGCATGGCCGCTGTTGAGTTCGAGAAAGCGCGCATGCGGCGCGTGCGCCGACGCCCACTGCATCGTCGCCGGCGCGACGAGGCGATCGCGCCGGCCGGCGATCCACAGGCTCGGCATCGCCAGTGCGCCCATTCGCGCACGCAGGTCGACGCTGGCGAGCGCATGCAAGCCATCGGCGAGCGCCGTGAGATCAGGCTCGCCGCGTTCGAATACCTGGTTCTTCAAGTCGCGCAACTCCGCCTGCGCGTTCGCCGCGCCCATCGTTTCCAGCGCGAGGAAGCGTTCGATCGATTCGCGATAGCGCTCGCCAAGGCCGGCTGCGAAGGCGCCGAACACGTCGGCCGGCACGCCCTGCGGCCAGTCGGGCGCACTGACGAAGCGCGGACTCGATGCAATCAAGGCGACGCCGCGCACCTGCCTGGCGTGATCGAGCGCGCCGTGCAGTGCGACGAGTCCGCCAAGCGACCAGCCCACCCACAGCGCACGCGGCGTCGCCGCGGCGATGCGCTGCGCGCAGTCGGCCACGTCGAAATGCGTCTCGTCGCGGCTGTAGCCATGTCCCGGCAGGTCGACGAGGTGGACTCGAAACCGCGCCGTCAGCGGCGCCAGCAGCGGCGCGAAGATGCCGCCGTGCATCGCCCAGCCATGGATCAGGACCAGATCGGGTCCACTGCCTTGAACATCGATATGCACATTACTTCCCGGGATTGAAATCGAAACGCGAGCGCGGCGGCGGAGTCGCCGCGCGCAGGCCGGCGATGCGCGGCTCGAGCAGCCGCCACAGCGCTACCGCATGGCGACGCTGACAGCGGCCACGCGGGCGCAGCCAGCGCGGCCAGCGCGGCCGCTGCCGATTGCGTGCGATGGATCGGGCGGGCCCGTCCTGATCGAAACGATCCCACACGCCGGCCGTCACACCCAGATTGCGCGCCACCACCGGATGCACTTCGTCGAACAGGATCGCACGCAGTTCGTGCGGCGAATATGGCGAGCGCGCCAGTTCGCGCGCCGCGACGCGCACCGCGTCGCGGCAGGACCTATCCAGATACAGATCGGACAGCGCCAGCCAGACCGGTCGGCGTGCCTCGATGTCCGCATCGACCGCTGCGCCCGCGGCCGTCATGCGCGTGCGCCATCGAGCGCCTGCAGCAGGCGTTCGACATCGCTCTCCGCATGCAGCGCCGACAGCGTCAGGCGCAGACGCGCCTTGCCGGGCGGCACGGTCGGCGGTCGGATGGCCGGCACGTAGAAGCCGAGTTCCTCCAGCCGCGCCGACAGCGCGAGCGCAGCGGCGCTGTCGCCGACCAGCACCGGCTGGATCGGCGTGCAGGACTCCATCAGCACGATACCGCGCGCGGCGGCGCCATCGCGAAAATGCGCGATCAGATGGCGCAGGCGGTCACGCCGCCAGCCCTCGAAGCGCGCGATATCGATCGCCGTGCATGCTGCCGCGGCGAGCGCGGGCGGCATCGCGGTGGTGTAGACGTACGTGCGTGCGTTCTGCACGAGACCGTCGATCAGGATCGCGCTGCCGGCGACGAAGGCACCGGCAACGCCGAGCGCCTTGCCGAGCGTCGCCATCAGTACCGGCACGTCGTCCTGTTCCAGCCCCGCGGCGGCAACGCTGCCCGCTCCGTCGGGTCCGAGCACGCCGAGGCCGTGTGCGTCGTCGACCATCAGCGTCGCATGATGCGATTTGCACAGGGCCGCCAACGCGGGCAGCGGCGCGATATCGCCATCCATGCTGAAGACGCCATCGGTGGCGAGCAGCGCGGCGACGCCGGGCCGGCTCTCGAGCTGTCGCTGCGCCGCCTCGACGTCCGCGTGCGGATAGCGCTTCAGTTCGCAGCCGGCGAGGCGCGCACCGTCGAGCAGGCTGGCGTGGTCGAGCTTGTCCTGCACGCACAGATCGGCGCTGTCGAGCAGCGCCGACAGCACGCCGAGATTGGCCATGTAGCCGGTCGAGAACAGCAGCGCGCGCTCGCGTCCGCTCCAGCGCGCGAGCGCGCCTTCGAGCGCCGCATGCTCTTCGCGATGACCGCCGAGCAGATGCGCCGCCCTGGCGCCGACGCCGCCCGAACGCGCCGCGCGCGCCAGCGCTTCGATCAATGCGGGATGCTGGGCGAGGCCGAGGTAGTCGTTGCTGGCGAAGTTGAGCAGGCGTCGGCCGCCGATCCAGATCGACGCGCCGTCGGCGGCATCGAGCGTACGCAGGCGGCGAAGCAACGAGTGGTGCGCGCGTTCTGCCTGCGTGGCGGCGAGCCGGACCAGCAGGTCGGGCCGCCGCGCGTCCTCTTCCCGTGCGATGGTTTTGCTGGTGGAGCGGCCGGGGGCGGGAGGGCGCAGGCTCATTGGAATCGTCGGAAGGAGAACTCGAACGTCGGAAGCGCAACGCCATGCGGCTCGAAACGAAGACGCGTCGATAGTGCGAACCGCCGTCTGCCGCGACGCCCTGCTCTCACATGAAAACTCACCCCGGGGAAATCCCCGTCAGGCAGCGCAGGATTCGACGATATCGGCATGCACGGTGCCCGACTCGACGGTGACTTCCATCGCATGGATGCCGAGCCGCGCGAACAGCGCCTGGTCCGCCGCCACATCCGGATTGCCCGTGGTCAGCAGCTTTTCGCCATGGAAAATCGAGTTCGCACCGGCAAAGAAACACAGCGCCTGCAACTCGTCGCTCATCTCGGCACGCCCGGCCGAGAGGCGCACCATCGAGGCCGGCATCAGAATGCGCGCGACCACGATCGTGCGCACGAATTCGAACGGATCGAGCGCCTTGGTGCCGGCCAGCGGCGTGCCCTTCACCTGCACGAGGCGATTGATCGGCACCGAGTCCGGATGCGCCGGCAGCGTGGCGAGCGTGTGCAGCAGGCCGGCGCGCTCGGCACGCGTCTCGCCCATGCCGACGATGCCGCCGCAGCAGGTCTTGAGGCCGGCATCGCGCACGTGTTCGAGCGTGTCGAGGCGGTCCTGGTATTCGCGCGTGTGGATGATCTCGCCGTAGAACTCCGGCGCGGTGTCGAGATTGTGATTGTAGTAGTCGAGGCCGGCGTCCTTCAGCGCGTCGGCCTGCGGCTGCGACAGCATGCCGAGCGTCGC
>DASWPR010000591.1:0-8392 GCA_036398455.1 Dokdonella sp. | reverse complement strand
TGCATCTGACGCCGTCGCCGCAGCTCGCGATGCTCGTGCGCAGGAGCCAGGAGCTCGCCGTCGCCGTGACGGAATCGGGAGACGGCTGATGATCGCCATCGGCATCCGTTACTTGAACGGTTGGTCGATGGCGGCAGCGGCGGATGGATCGGACAAGGCGAGCGCGGAATGGCCGCCTCATCCCGATCGGCTGTTCATGGCCCTGGCCGCCGCGTATTTCGAAACCGACCGTGATCCCGGCGAGCGCGACGCACTGCTCTGGCTCGAGCGGCAGCCGCCGCCGGAACTTCGTGCGAGCCTCGGCAGTGAAGTCTCGCCACGTCGCATCGTCACGCATTACGTGCCGGTCAACGACGTCGCAGTACCACGCGTCGGTGAACTTGCAGGCGCGAAGCAGATCGCCGAAGGGTTGCGGCTGTTGCCGCAGCACCGGCTGCGTCAGCCGCGGCAGTATCCCGTCGCGATTCCCGCGAACGACACGGTGCATTTCATCTGGACGGAGGCCGAGCCGACGGAAGCCGTCAGGACGTCGCTCGCGTCGCTTTGCGGAAAGCTGACCTACCTCGGCCATTCTGCTTCGCTGGTGCAGGGGTGGCTGACCTCGGCGCCGCCGCCTCCGACACTGCGACCGACGTCGCCCGGCGGCGATCATCGCTTGCGTGTTGCCGGCGCCGGCCGGCTCGACGAACTCGAACGCGCCTACAACGAGAGCGAACGCCTGGCTTGGAATGCGCTCGAGGCGGCAATCGCGGACGCGAAAGGCGCCTCGAAGAAGAAGCTGCGCGAGGAGCGCGAAGCGCGCTTCGGCGGCGTCGCGCCGCGATCGCGGCGGCCGCGGCCGGCCCGGGCGCAGGGCTACGAGCGAGTGCAGCCCGACGCGGCGCCGACCGCGCATTCGGTCTTTGGCGATCGGCTGCTCATGTTCGCGCAAGTCGCCGGCAAACGGCTCTGGCTCGACAGCACGCAATCACTGATGGCCGCGTGGCGCAACACGGTCATGGCGTATTGCGCGGTGCAGCCGCCGCCGGAATGGGTCTCCGGGCATCGCCCCGACGGCGCGCCGTCGACTCAGCCGCATCTCGCCGTCGTGCCGATTCCGAACGTCGGCAACGCACACGCGCAAGGCCACTTGATGGGCATCGCGCTCGCGCTTCCGCGCGGCGTACCCGAGGCCGAAATCGGCCGTTGCCTCTGGCGGCTGTTCGAGCTCGACGAAGAAGGCATCGCCAAGCCATTGCACATCTTTCACGGCAAGACGTTCGATTTCGACGTTGCGTTCGACCTCGGCGAACGCTCGCAGAAGGCATTTGATCGGAATCGCTGGTGCGGGCCCCCGAGCGGCGCGATCACGTGGGCGAGCGTGACGCCCGTCGCGCTGGATCGCCACGGCAAGAGCGCCCGTTTCGACGCCGCGGCCGAGGCCCAGATCGCCGAGGCATGTGAACACATCGGGTTGCCGCGGCCGACGCTCGTGGAGCTTTCGTCGACCAGCTTCATCGTCGGCGCCCCGCACGCTCGCACGATGCCGGCGTTGCGGCGCAAAGACGGCAGCGCGCGGCGGCACGTGCACGTGCGTCTCGAATTCCCCGAGCCCGTGCGCGGACCGGTGCTGATCGGCGCCGGACGCTTCCGCGGCTACGGCTTCTGCATGCCCTACCGAGAGGAGCCGGCATGAGTCTCGAGCCCGCGCGATTCGAGGAGTTTTTCGCGGCGCTACACGAGGGCCGCAAGCCGTTCCCATGGCAACGGCGGCTTTGCGACAGCGTCATGCAGAGTGGCTGGCCACGTATGCTGGCGCTGCCGACCGCGAGCGGCAAGACTTCGTGCATCGACGTCGCTCTGTATGCGCTCGCCGCGGACGCGCCGCAGGCGCCGCGACGCATCCTGTTCGTCGTCGATCGACGCGTCGTCGTCGACGAGGCGTACGTGCACGCCTGTACGATCGCGCAGCGCTTGCGCGAAGCGGCCGGCGGCATCCTCGAAGAAGTCGCATCCGGCTTGCGAAGACGGCGTGGCGACGATCCGAGCGGCGACGACGACCCACTGAGCTGCCATCAATTGCGCGGCGGAATCTATCGCGACAATGCGTGGGCGCGCACGCCGAGCCAGCCTGCCGTGATCTGCTCGACCGTCGATCAGATCGGTTCGCGCCTGCTGTTCCGCGGCTACGGCGTCAGCGATTTTCTGCAGCCGCTGCACGCCGGACTGGTCGGCAACGACACGCTGATCCTGCTCGACGAGGCGCACTGCTCGAATCCGTTTCGGCAAACGCTGGAGATGGTCGCGCGCTACCGGTCGAGCTCCGGCACCGCGTCGAGCGCGCCGTTCGCATATGCGCTCTTGTCGGCGACGCCTTCCTCCGGCGACGGCGAGGACGTCGAAACGGCATTCTCGCTCGACGTCGACGACGAGAACGACGACGTTCTCGGGCCACGCCTTGCCGCACGCAAGCCCGCCCACCTGATCGAACTCGGCGAGCGTACGGCGACCGCGCCGTTCGCCGACCGTATGATCGAGCAAGCCCTCTCGCTGGCCGAAGGTGGCGCCAAGCGCATCGGCATCATCGTCAATCGCGTCCGTGGCGCGCAGCTGATCTTCGAGCGTCTGCGCGTGCCGACCGAGCGCAAAGCACTGTTCGTCGGCCGCATGCGCCCCCTCGATCGCGACGCGAGCATGAAGCGGTGGCGCGACGTGCTGCGCAGCGGCTCGACACGTGCACTCGACGAACCCGTGTTCGTCGTCGCGACGCAGTGCATCGAGGTCGGCGCCGACCTGGACTTCGACGCGCTGCTGAGCGAATGCGCGAGCCTCGATGCGCTGCGCCAGCGCTTCGGCCGACTGTACCGGCTGGGCGAGCCGGCGGGCTCGGATCCGCTCGTGCGTCCGCCCGGCGTCGTCGTCATCGCGAAGGACGGCATGAAGAACGACGACCCGATCTATGGCGCCGCGCTGCGCGGTACTTGGGAGTGGCTCGGTCGCCACGCCGACGAACGCGGCTGCGTCGACTTCGGCGTCGCCGCGATGAAGCCGCTGCTCGCGAACGGCGCGCCGCCGGCGACGTTGATCGAAGCGGAGAACGCGCCGGTGCTGCTACCGACGCATCTCGATCAGTGGGTGCAGACGAGTCCGACGCCGGAGCACGAGGCGGAACCGTCGCTGTTCCTGCACGGGTCGCACGGCGACTCACCGGACGTGCAGGTCTGCTGGCGCGCCGACCTCGAAGGCTCCGATCCGGAGACCTGGGCCGAGATCGTCGCACTGTGCCCGCCGAGCGTCGGCGAGTGCATGAACGTACCGCTGGTGCAGTTCAAGCGCTGGCTGACGGGTGAAAAGGACACGGCCGCAGGCGACATCGAAGGCTTGGACGAACCGGCGGATGCCCCGGACGTCGACGATGCCGGCAAGATCGTCTTGGTGTGGCGCGGCGACGACAGCTTTCCGACCACGAATCCGCGCGCCGTTCGAGCCGGCGATACGGTCGTCGTCCCGGTCGCCACGCGTGGCTGGAACGAACTCGGCTACGTGCCGTCGGAGACGAACGAGCACGACGACTGCGCGGAGCACGCGATGCTTCGAGCGCGGCGGCGCATCGTCGTTCGCGTGCACGCTGCATTGCTCGCCCGGTTTCCGGAGCGCGACGCACGCCAACCGCTCGAGCGTCTGCTCGCGCGCGCGCGAAGCGTCGACGAGTCCGCGCCCGAACCCGCCGACGTGTTCGATGCGGTCGCGACCGCGCTGGCGCCACTCCGGCGCGATTCAATGCCGGGCTGGCAGACCATCGTCGCCGAAGCCTTCCGAGGCAAGCGCGCGTTTCGCCATTTTCGCGTCCACGATCATCCAGGCGGCGGCTGGGTCGTCGAGCGGCGTCTGCCGCTTTCGGCAACGGCCATGAAGGCGTTCGCAGTGCAGGATCCCGCCTCTGATTTCACGACCGAGGACGACAGTTCGTCGTTCACGACTGCGGTGTCGTTGAAAGATCATCTCGCTGGCGTTGCCGAGTTCGCGCGCACCTTCGCGTCCGCATGCGCACTGCCTGAATCGGTCGTTTCCGACATCGCGCTCGCGGCGAGTCTGCACGACCTCGGCAAGGCGGACCCACGCTTCCAGTCCTGGCTGCGCGGAGGCGCGCCCGCATTCGTCGCGGGCTCATTGGAGGGGCTGCTGGCGAAATCGAGCGGTGCGTCGGACCGGCGCGCGCGCGATCGCGCACGACGGCGGGCCGGTTATCCCGAAGGCGGCCGCCACGAGCTGCTGTCGCTCAAGCTCGCCGAATCGAGTGCCGACGTCGCCGATCGAGCGAACGATCTCGACCTCGTGCTGCACCTGATCGCGAGTCACCACGGACGCTGCCGGCCGCTCGCTCCGGCCGTCGACGATCCGGACGGATGCGAAGTCGTGCTGGCCGATGACGCACGCGTCTACCGGCACGCCGGGCCTACCGGGGCTGAACGCATCGACAGCGGCGTCAGCGATCGATTCTGGCGTCTCGTCCGACGCTACGGATGGTGGGGCCTGGCCCATCTCGAGGCGATCCATGTGCTTGCCGACCACCGCCGCAGCGAATACGAGCAGATGCGTAAGGACGCGGCAGATCAGGAGAACGACGATGACGCATGAGCTGCTGCTCGCCGGCATCGACGGCGCGAATCCGCTCGGATTCCTCGCCGCTCTCGGCACGCTGCGCACGGCGGTCCGGAGCGCGGAGAACGCGACCGCGTTCCGTCTCCGCTGGATCGAGCACGCCAATGCGTGGCGGCCGGTTCTGATCGCGACGTCGCCCCTCGATCCGGACACCCTCGTCACGCGTCTGCAGGCGCAGCTCGCGCGTTCGGCCGATGATCCCGCATTCGCGCTCGGCGACGACCCTTCGGTTCCGCTCGACGACTATCGGCGCTACGCGCGACGTGCGGCCGCAGCTGCGCTGACCGGAGATCGAGCATGGGCGGACTTCGCGGCCGCATTCGCCAGCGAGGTTCCGCTCAACGACGACGGCCGCGTTCCGGACACGGCTCTGCGCACGATGAGCGGTGCCGGCCATCAGCATTTCATCAAGTTCATGCGGAACTTCATCGATCAAACGCAGCCTCGGCACCTGCACAAGACGCTTTTCGAAGAATGGCGTTATGACGACCCCGTGCAGAACATGACGCTGCGCTGGGATCCCTCCGACGACAGCCGCTACGCCTTGCGCTGGTCCGACCCGAGCGGCGACCCCGAGCGCAGGCAGACCGGCTCGATGTGGGGCGCGAACCGGCTCGCGATCGAAGCGTTGCCGTTGATGCCGACGCTGCCGACGCGGCGGCGGCTGGAAACGGCCGGATTTCATACCGAAGGCGCGCGCAAGACGCATTGGACGTGGCCCATCTGGAACGTCGCAGCCGGCTTGGACACGATACGCTCGCTGCTCGACATGACCGACGTTCAACGCTGCGGTCGAACCGATGCGCCCGTGCGCGGACTGCGCGCACGCGGGATCGTCGAAATCTATCGCAGCCGCCGCGTGACCACAGGCAAGTTCCGCAATTTCACGATGGGCATGCCGATTCCATTTGCCTGATCGCGAACGAAGCGCACACGAGAGAGATCGTCGACACGCCCGTCGCGCCCAGCGATAGCGACGACGAGAAGCAGCAGCGTTGCATCTTCGCCTGCCGCGAGGAACTCCGGCTTCTTCGTGTGCCGCCGAAACGGACTCGGCCGGCACTCTTCGCGCGAGACCGCAAATCCTTGCGTCGACCGCGACGTCCGAGCGACGCGTCGGATCGATACACACTTCGGCGATTTCATACGGGATGCGCGTCGACGGCAGGCCGTCGCCGTGAAACGCGGGTGATCATCCGCCATCCCGTCGAATCACCAGGCGAATTTGAACGCAATGCGCAGCACTCGTTCATCAGGCTGTCGAAAGACGGTCGCGCTGGCGCGATCGTAAGACCGACCGCCCGCGGATCGATGGCGCACGCCGATGCTGCGCGGAGCGGCTGGCGCCAGCCGCGACCTGCGCACGGAAAAAGGGCAGGATCGCCATTTCTCAACATTTCGTCGGTAGATGAGTCCAGGTTCTTCTCCTGCCCGTCGCCGAGACTCGTTACTGACGTTCACGGGGCGAGCGGAAATCGTCTCGCGCGCGAAATCGGATATCGAGACTGAGCTCGACCCGTTTGAACTTGTCGTGGCCGTAGCGGCGGATCCTCACGCTGGACAGCTCTGACAGCCTGTCGCCGGTGTTCTCGATGCTGCCACGCTGTCAGGGACCACGCGGATCGGCGAAGTACGCGGCGACGCCGCTGCGCACCATCAGATCGAGCTCGTGAAAAGGTTTTCTTTGCAATGGCTCGAGCCTCCGCGGATGGTGCTTGATATTGCACGTGGAATTCGAGACCACCCGAATGAATGAGGTTTTTGTGGTTCAATAATACGCGAGTCCCTGATGCTCACAGAGGAGCAGATGGAGCCCACCCAGGCCGAACTGGAACTGCCGTTCCCGGAACTCAGCGGCGACCAACCCTTGATTCCGGCGCGCATGCTCAACGAGCACGTATACTGTCCGCGGCTCGCCTATCTCGAATGGGTTCAGGGCGAGTGGGCGGATTCAGCCGATACCGTCGACGGTCGCTACCGCCATCGGCGCGTCGACAAACCGAGTGGCGTGCTGCCCGCAGCGGCACAGGCGAAGGACGACCGCGTGGAGATCCATGCGCGCTCGGTCACGCTTTCGTCGAACACGCTCGGCGTCATCGCGAAGCTCGATCTGATCGAAGGCGACGGCGACGTCGTCGTTCCCGTCGACTACAAGCGCGGACGACGGCCGCACACCGCGCGCGGCGTATACGACCCCGAGCGCGTTCAGCTGTGCGCACAGGGGTTGCTGCTGCGCGAGCACGGCTACGTCTGCGAGGAAGGCGCGATCTACTACGCCGACAGTAAGGAGCGCGTCGGCGTCGCGTTCGACGACGAGCTGCTTTCGCTGACACGGCGAGCGCTCGCGGAGCTCCGCGCCATGGCCGCCGGCGGACAGATTCCGCCGCCGCTGACGGACAGCCCGAAGTGTCCGCGCTGCTCGCTCGTCACGATCTGCCTGCCGGACGAGGTCCAATACTTCAAGCGCGCGGAACTGCCGCCTCGGCCGCTCGCCGTGCCACATGTGGAAGCGTTGCCGCTCTACGTCCAGCAGTTCAACGCGAAGCTGGCGAAGAATGGGGACGTGCTGGAGGTCAGCAAGGATGATGCCGTACTCGCGACGGCGCGCATCGGCGAAGTGTCGCAGGTCGTCCTCATGGGCAACGTGTACGTCACGACGCCCTGCCTGCACGAGCTGATGCAGCGTGACATTCCGGTCAGCTGGCACAGCTACGGCGGATGGTTCTTCGGACATACGATCGGCAACGGCCACAAGAATGTCGAGCTGCGCGCCGCGCAGTACCGCGCCAGCTTCAACGACGCAGCCTGTCTGCGCATCGCCCGGGGCTTGATCGCAGCCAAGATCGCGAACTCGCGCACGCAGCTCCGGCGCAACTGGAAGTCGAGCGAGAAACCTGAACGCGCGCTCGACGATCTGAAACGCGTCCAGAGACAAGCCGAGCGCGCCGAGAATCTCGAGGCGTTGCTCGGTTTCGAGGGCAACGCGGCGGCGATGTACTTCGCGCATTTCCGCGGTCTCCTGACCACGACGATGGCCGAGGACGAAGCGTTGCTGAGTTTCGACTTCACACAGCGCAATCGCAGGCCGCCGACGGACCCCATCAACGCAATGCTGTCATTCGCCTATACGCTGCTCGCGCGCACGTTCGGCGTCACGCTACAAGCCGTCGGGTTCGATGCATTCCGAGGCTTTTATCATCAGCCGCGCTACGGCCGACCCGCGCTCGCGCTGGACATGATGGAACCATTCCGGCCATTACTCGCGGATTCGACGGTCATCCAGGTCGTCAACAACGGCGAAATCCATCCGAGCGACTTCGTCAGCGCCGCTGGTAGCGTGAATATGGCGCCGGATGGCAGAAAGCGCTTCATCGCCGCATTTGAGCGCCGGCTCAGTCACGAGGTCACCCATCCGCTATTCGGCTACAGACTGAGCTACCGACGCCTGCTCGAGCTGCAGGCGCGCCTGCTCGGCCGTTTCTTGCTCGGGGAAATCGATGATTATCCGAACTTCACGACGCGCTGAGCGTCGCAGTCGACGAGACTCGCATGGACGAGCATCTGTACCTGGTGACGTACGACGTTCGCGATCCCAAGCGCTGGCGTCGCGTGTTCAAGCTGATGAAGGGCTTCGGCGAGTGGCTGCAGCTGTCCGTCTTCCAATGCCGGCTGAGCAGGCGGCGGCACGCCGAGATGATCCAGCTGCTCGATGATGCGATCAACCGGCGCGTCGATGCGCTTCTGGTCATCG
>DASWPR010000590.1:0-2703 GCA_036398455.1 Dokdonella sp. | reverse complement strand
CAGGTAGGTCGGTCGCAGCGGCAGTCCGAAGAGGCGCAGCGGATCGTCGCGGACGATCGGCGGGACGCGGAACGAGTCGCTGCCGAAGTACAGCGCCGCCGCGGCGTTCGCGGCCATGCCGAGCCCGATCGTCGTCAGCATCGTCGTGTGCGTGAACGACTTGGAGCGGCCGATCGCCGGCCGTACCGCGATCAGGTGGTTGAGAAGACCCGCGACGACGCCTGCCGCGACGATCACCGCGATGGTCGGCAGCGTGGACCAGCCGAGCTTCACGCCGACGAGGTACGCGAGCACGCAGCCGCCCATCACGATCGTGCCCTGCGCGAAGTTGAAGACGCCGCTCGCCGCGAGCACGAGCGTGAAGCTGACCGCGATCAGCACGTAGATGCTGGCGAGCGCGGCACCGGTGACGATGCCGAGCAGAACGGACGTTGCCGTCATGGCGGGTGGCGGCCGCTAGGCGGCGCGGCCCCCGGGCAGCAGGCTGCTGCCTCCCTGCGTGCGCGGGTCGCGAGCCTTCCAGACGCCACGGTCGACCCGCGTGATGAAGTCCTGCACGCCGGCGTTGAACGCGGCCGGCTCCTCGAGGTTCACCGCGTGGCCGGTCGCGGGCAGCATCCACAGTCGCGCCGCCGGCATGGTCCGCTTGAGATAGAGATTGGCGTCGAGGCACGGCTCGTCCTCGTCGCCGACGATCAGCAGCGTCGGCACCGGACACGCACGCAGCTCGGCCTCGAGGTCGTACAACGACGGCCGCAGCGCCTGGTAGTTGCGCAACGTGCAGGCCGAGCCTTCGGCCGAATGCTTGGCATGGTGGGCGACGAATTCGTTCCATCCGAGCGGATCCTTCAGCAGCAGCTGGATCCGCGTCGCGCCGTGGCCGAGCGACTGCGCCATCGCGACCGAGCCCTCGTCGAGGTAGCGCTGCGCAGCGTGCTCGGACTCCGCCCTGAACTTCGCCCGCGCGTCGCGCGGCGCGCCGGAACCCGCGCCTGCCACCACCAGCGACAACGCGCGCGTCGCGTAGCGCAACCCGAAGTGGAGCGTGGCGAAGGCGCCCATGCTCAGGCCGACCACGTGGGCGCGTTCGATGCCCGCGGCATCCATCACCGCGGCGATGTCGTCGGTGGCCGGGACCTGGCCATAGTGTTCATCGCCTTCTGGGACGTCCGACGGGGAATAGCCGCGCGCGTTGAACCGGATGCAGCGGAACTCGCGCGAGAACCAGCGGACCTGCTGTTCCCATTCGCGCAGGTCGGACCCGAACTCGTGCACGAACACGATCGGCACGCCTTCGCCGACCTCCTCGTAGTACAGCCGCGCACCTGCCGCCTGGGCATAGGGCATGTCGTCGTCTCCGATGTGATTGCGCTTTCTGGTATTTCCTGAAGCGCTTGTGGCACATCTTATGACTCGATGCCGCAACCTCGCAACGACTTTCGATCAGGGCGCGAGCAACGCCTCGGGAATCACCGATACGAACTCGGCAAACCCTGCGCCGCCGACGATGATGTGGTCGCGCATGCAGGCTTCGGCGGCCTTCGCGTCACCGCCGACGACGGCCTGCATGATCTGCAGGTGCTCTGCCGCCGAGCGTTCGAGCCGATTGGTCTTCTCGAAGAGGCCCTTCCGATAGATCGCGGTGCGCTGCCGGATCAGCTTCACCTGCTCGATCAGGTAGCGGTTGCCCGATGCGGCGTAGAGCACCTCGTGGAAGTCGCTGTTGCGCGCTGCGTATTCCGAATAGTTGAGCGCCTTCGCGGCGGCGACGCAGCGTGCACAGGTCGCCTCGAGCGCCTTGCGACCCGCGACGTCGATGCGCCGCGCCGCGAACTTGGCGATGATCGCCTCGAGTTCCTGCAGCGTCTCGAGCATGTTGCGAAGCTCGACGAGCGAGACGCGCTCGACGTAGATGCCTTGCCGCGGGACGACGCGCAGGAGCCCGCGCGCCTGCAGCTGCTGGACCGCTTCGCGGATCGGCGTGCGCGACACGTTGAAATGCTCGGCGAGTCGACGCTCGTCGAGCGCGGCGCCGGGCAGCAACGTCCCGTCGTAGATCATCTGCTCGATCGCGGCGAGGGCCGCATCGGTGCGGCTGACCGGCGCGGCGACCGCAGCGGGCGCAGCCGGTGGCTTTCTGGGCATGCGGTGGACCTCCGAGGCGAAGGTCGACGATGGTACGGGAGGACGCGCTCGCCCCGATGGCGCCGATGTGCCGGACCATTCCTGCAGCGCGAGCTGCCAGCGATCGACGTCCGATGAAATCGATGCACACTGTATCTATTGCGCCGAGTGCGCATTTTCCAGCACGCCGTCCACCATTCGACATCCGATGAGCGCATCCGACCGTCTTTCCACACCGATCGAAGGAATCCAGGAGCTGGACCACTGGCTCCCGTATCAGTGCTCGATCATCACGAATCGCGTCAGCAGCATGTTGAAGCGCATGTATGCGGATGAGCTCGGGATCGGGGTCACGGAATGGCGGCTCTTGGCAAACCTTGCCGCGCATGCGCCGCTGTCCGCCAAGGAACTGGCTGGACATACCGCGATGGATCAGGTCGCGATCACCCGAGCGATCGCAATTCTCGTGAAGAAGAAACTGGTGACCCGGCGCGAGGACGCCGTCGATCGCCGCAAGGTCGTGCTGCGCCTGAGCAAGTCGGGTGCCACCGCCTACGAATCGGTATCGCCTCTGGCGCG
>DASWPR010000589.1:0-6358 GCA_036398455.1 Dokdonella sp. | reverse complement strand
ATCTCGGCTTCGAATTCGCGCCCGGCCAGGAAGCGGCCGTCGAAGTGCTGCTCTACGAATCGCGCTTCCTCGACAAGGACGATCCGTAGTCCGATCATCGCGCTCCGCTTCTCCGGAGCCCGTCGCCATGTGGACCTACCTTGCCCCGATCCTGCTGCTGATCGGTTCGAACGTGTTCATGACGTTCGCCTGGTACGGCCATCTCAAATTCACCGATCGCCCGCTCTGGCTGGTCATCTTCGCGAGCTGGGGCATCGCGTTCTTCGAATACTGCCTGCAGGTGCCGGCCAATCGCATCGGCTACCAGGTGTTCGATGCGGCGCAGCTGAAGGCGATCCAGGAAATCATCACGCTGTGCGTATTCGCCGCGTTCTCGGTGTTCTATCTCGGTGCCGCGATCCGCTGGAACCACCTGGTCGGTTTCGCGTTGATCGTCGCGGCGGCGTTCTTCATCTTCAAGGAATGAGCATGCGCCTGCCGAAGCTGCTTTTTTCCGCCGTCGTTGCGGCAGCGCTGCTGGCTGCCTGCGCGACGCCCTCGAAGGTGGCGACGCCGGCGGCCGCGGCGAACGCGGTTCGCACCGAACGCACGGACAAGGAATTCGACCTCGACGCGACGATCACGCGCGTCGCGATCGACAATCCCTGGGGCGAGATCAATATCCGCGCGCGCGACGAACGCGAGGTCGGCATCCACGCGGTGATCCAGCGCAACGGCCCGCGCTATGCGAAACCGACGTTCCGCACGCGTCGCGACGGCGACACGCTGCGCATCGAGGTCGGCTTCGAAGACGCCACCGCCGGCACCGGTGCGCCGGGCCGCATCGATACGGCCATCTTCCTGCCCGGCGAACTCGCCTTGACGCTGCACACGCGCGACAGCCGCATCGCGGCGAAACGGCGGGCCGGCGAGATCGACGCGACTTCGCAATCGGGCAGCATCCTCGCCTCGTCCTATGGCCGCCTGACCCTGCACACGGACACCGGACTGATCCGCGCCACCGCGATCGGAGCACGCTGGAACGGTGCCAGCGAGATCAGCAGCGTCGGCGGCCGCATCGTGCTGCTGGTGCCGACCTTCGGCGACATCGCGCTCGACGCGCAGACCGGCGGCGCGCTCAGCAGCAACTTCGGCCTCAGCGTGCACGCCGACCCCGGCGGCGGCCATGCAGCACGCGCGCGCTACGGCGCAGGCACGTCGCCGCTGCGCGTGCGCAGCCGGAGCGGCGAGGTCGTACTTGAACAACTCGTCCTGCTGGGCGACGATAGCAGGCTACCAGAGGATGATGATTAACTAGGTCTCAGGGCCTATTCTTCTTCAGCATCCTCGCTGCCGGCCTCAGGCAGGGGCCACTTCCCGGATGCCCGCATGACGACCTCCCTTCGACTCGCCGCATTGACCCTGCTTGCCCTGGCAGGTGCAGCCGGCGCCGCGCCGCCTGAGCCCAGCGACCGCACGACGGTGTCGCGCGGTGCGGACTACGTCAGCCCCCCGGCAACGCCCGAGCGATTCTTTCTCGATGCGCGCACGCGTCCGCGCGCGCCGGACTGGAAACCGGGCGACCCGATCCGCGAGATTCCGCGCCAGTTCCATGGCGAGGAGGAAAAGCAGCGCAACCCGCCGGCCGCGGTCAATCCGGTCACGCAGGACATCGATGTGCTGGTGCAGCTGCAGCGCGCGTTCCAGCCGCAGGGCGGCGGCGGCTTCGGCACGCCGCGGGTCAATGCGGACGGCCCGGGTTTCAGCGGATTTTTTCCGCCCGATCCGAGCGGCGATGTCGGCGGCGGCGTCTACGTCGAGGTCATCAACGGCAGCGCCGGCGATGCCAGCTACACGATTCACGATGCCACCAGCGGCGACCTGCTGGCCGGGCCTTTCAACATGCAGGGCCTCGGCAGCGGCGGCGCCTGTGCGAACGGCGGCGGCGACGGTGTCGTCGTGTTCGACCAGCTCGCACAGCGCTGGCTGTTCACCGAGTTTCCGAGCAACGGCAACGACCTCTGCGTCTACCTGAGTGCCGACGCGAACCCGGTCAGCACCACGTGGACACGCTATGTGTTCCCGACACCGAGTTTCCCCGACTACCCCAAATACGGCGTCTGGCCCGACGCCTACTACGCCGGCGCGAACGAAGGTCCGGCGGTGTATGCGCTCGATCGCAACCGCATGCTCGCCGGGCAGAGCGCGACCCTGCAGCGCAAAGCCGTGCCCGGCCTCGGCGGCCTCGGTTTCCAGATGCTGCCGCCGGCATCCTTGTTCGGCTCGACGCCACCGCCGGCCGGCTCGCCCGGCATTTTCATCCGCGACAACGACGACGAGCGCAACAACCCCGGCTCGAACGATCCCGCGCACGACTTCCTCGAACTGTTCACGCTCAGCGTCGACTTCACCACGCCGGCCAACACGGCGCTGACCGGACCGGTGCAGGTGGCCGAGGACGAGTTCAATTCGGAATTCACGATCACCGACGGCGGCTTCGGCGCGATCTATCAGCCCGGCACGTCGCAGACGCTCGACCCCTTGCTCGAAGTACCGATGGTACCGGTGCACTACCGCAACTTCGGCAGCTACGAAGTGCTGGTCGGCAACCACGTGACGCGCCTGGACACGACCGGTTCGAACAACCTCGCCGGCATTCGCTGGTTCGAACTGCGCCGCACCGGCGGCGCGGGCAACCCCTGGCAGATGTATCAGCAAGGCACCTATGCGCCGAACGACGCCGGCGGCCAGATCAGCCGCTGGATGGGCGCGATCGGCATGGACGAATCCGGCAACATCGCGCTCGGCTACAGCGTGGCGCGTTCGTCGCCGGCGATCTCGCCCGGACTGCGCTATGTCGGCCGTGAAGCGAGCGACCCGCCCGGCGTGATGACCACCGCCGAGACGACCCTGGTCGACGGCGCGAGCTCGCAGACCAGCGCGGATCGCTGGGGCGACTACTTCGGCATGGGCGTCGATCCGGACGACGGCTGCACGTTCTGGTTCACCGGCATGTACATGCCGAGCGGCGGCCAGTGGCGTACGCGCTACGCTTCGTTCCGCTTCGACAGCTGCGGCACGCCGACCTTCACCACCACCGGCGACGGCCTCAGCCAGGGCGTCTGCGCGTCGAGCGCGAGTGCGGTCGCGCTGAACCCGGTCACGATCACGCTGAACTCGCGCAACGGTTTCGCCGACCCGGTCGACATGAGCTTCGTACCCGGCCTGCCGGCGGGTTTCAGCGGCAGCTACAGCGTGACGCCGGTCACGCCGCCGGGTACGACCGTGGCGAATCTTGCGGTCGACAACAGCGCGACGCCGGGGCCGACGTCGATCACGCTGCGCGGCACCTCCGGCAGCACCACGCGCGATCTCGAGCTCGATGTCGAGGTCTCGACCGCGGTCGCCGGCGCTGCCGTTCCCACTGCGCCGGCCGATGGCGCGACCAACGTCGCCTCGCAGCCGCTGTTCACCTGGAACGCGGGCGACCAGGCCGCTTCCTACCTGATCGAAATCGCGACCGACGTGGCCTTCGACAATGTGATCCTGTCGCAGACCGTCACCACCAGCAGCTTCCAGCCGACCGCCGCGCTGCCGCTGAATACGCAGTTGTGGTGGCGCGTGACCGCAAGCAACGATTGCGGTGCCACCACGAGCGCAGTCTCCTCGTTCGTCACGCTGCCTGCGCCCGGCCAGTGCAGTCTCGGCACGCCGACGCAGACGCTGTTCCAGGACGACATCGAAAGCGGCGTCGGCACCTGGACGCACGCTGCGGCGGCCGGCACCGACAGCTGGGCGATCTCGACGACGCGTGCGCACAGTCCGACGCATGCGTGGAAAGCGGCCGATCCGTCCACGGTCTCCGATCAGCGGCTGACCTCGCAGGTGTTCAGCCTGCCGACGCAGCTGACCGGTCTCAACCTGCAGTTCCAGCACTGGCCGATCCTTGAAGTGTCCGGCACCAGCTGCCGCGATGGCGGCATCCTCGAAGTCGCGCTCGATGGCGGTGCGTTCAGCCAGGTGCCGAATACTCAGCTGCTCACCGGCGGATACACCGGCACGATCTCCAGCGGTACGGGCAACCCGCTCGCCGGCAATCCCGCCTGGTGCGGCCCGTCGACGGGCGGCTTCCTGCCGGTCGTCGTCGACCTCGCGACCTATGCCGGCCACGACGCGCAGTTCCGTTTCCGCCTGACCAGCAACAACAGCGTGTCGCGCGAAGGCTGGTACATCGACGACATCAGCCTGCAGGGCTGCGGCGAAACCCTCCCCGACGATACGATCTTCAAGGATGGATTCGACGGCACGGTGCCCTAGACCGCGCGGTGCCGTAAAAGCCCCCCGCTCGTCATCCCCGCGAACGCGGGGATCCATGGCGGGCTTCGATGGATGCCGGCTGGGCCGCTTCGCTATCGGAAAAGCCCTGCGCCGGCATGGCGTCAGGGGGTTTCGGCGCTGCGCCACGCCGGCGCGCGAAGCTGTCGATGCGCAGGCCGTCGGCGGCACGATCTCCAGCGACACACTTCGTCACCCGCTTGCGAAAGCATTCTGTAAGCCAGCGCGCGTAGCCTGAGCCGTCGTTCGCGCCCGTCTGCATCCCGTCCTACTATGGCCGGGCTCGAACGCACGCCCGCATCCGATCACCTGAGGAGGAATGCCATGAAAGCGTTGCTGATCGCCATTGCGTTGCCGCTGGGTCTGGCCTTTGCGGCCGCCAGCCAAGCCCAGGTTCCTGCCGGTGCACCGGCCGGCACCACCGGAATCTGCAAGGACGGAAGCTATACCTCCGCCGATGCCAAGAAAGGCGCCTGCCGCGGCCACAAGGGCGTCAAGGACTGGTATGCCGCCGCCGCTGCGGCACCCGCCGCCAGCGCGAGCGCCGAGACGAAAAGCTCGAAGAAGACCAAGGACGCCGCACCCGCAGCGACTGCGGCAACCTCCGCACCGGCCGGTTCGACCGGACAGTGCAAGGACGGCAGCTACACCGACACCGACACGAAGAAAGGCGCCTGCCGCGGCCACAAGGGCGTGAAGGAGTGGTACGGCGCAACCGCCGCTGCCGCAGTGCCCGCAGCGAAGGCCGCGCCGGCTCCCGTCCCGGTGCCCACGCCCGCTGCCGCGCCGGCCAAGCCGATGGCAACCGCCCCGGCTGCTGCGCCCGCTCCTGCTCCGACCCGTGCACCGGCTTCGACGACGACCGCAGCGCCGGCTCCCGGCGGTGGCGCCGGCAAGGTCTGGGTCAACACCGAGAGCAAGGTCTATCACTGCTCGGACGACCGCTACTACGGCAAGACCAAGCAGGGCGAATACATGACCGAGGCCGATGCGCTGGCCAAGGGCAGTCATGCATCGCACGGCAAGGCCTGCTCGAAATAAGCGAACGCCGTGTGGAAGCCGAGGCGTCGCGCTACGCCGCCGTCGAGTGGTCGCAGCGCGACGACACCCGGCTTCCCTCACAGATCAACGACGAACGAAGCGTGCGGCTGACACGCTGCGGCTGCGCGTGAGGACATTTGCCGGCGCCCCTAGTCGCCGGCACGTTCCTCGCCTTTCGCACGTGCCCACAACGCATCCTGCTCGGCCAGCGACTTGCCGGGCAATGTTTCACCCGCCGCAGCCGCCATCGCTTCCATGCGCCGGAACCGCCGCTCGAACTTCGCGTTCGCATGGCGCAGCGCCTGCGATACATCCACCTTCGCGTGCCGCGCGAGATTCGCGCAGACGAACAGCACGTCGCCGATTTCATCGGTCAGGCGCGCAGCATCGGCGCCGCCGGCGAACTCCGCGCGCACCTCGTCGATCTCCTCGTGCAGCTTGTCCAATACCGGCTTCACGTCGGGCCAGTCGAAGCCGACGCGCGCCGCCTTCTTCTGCAGTTTCAGCGCGCGCTGCCATTCGGGCAGTCCGCGTGCGATGCCGGCCAGTGCGCTGGTATCGGTCTCGCCGTTGGCGGCGCGTTCCTGCGCCTTCAATGCCTCCCAGCTCGCCGTCTGCGCAGCCGCCGACTCCACGCGGGTCTGCGCGAACACGTGCGGATGGCGCCGGATCATCTTGTCGCAGATGGCCGCGACGACGTCGGCAAAGTCGAAGTGCCCGCCTTCCTCGGCCATCCGCGCATGGAACACGACCTGCAGCAGCAGGTCGCCGAGTTCATCGCGCAAGTCGGCGTAGTCGCGGCGATCGATCGCATCGGCGACCTCGTAGGCTTCCTCGATGGTGTAGGGCGCAATCGTCTCGAAGGTCTGATCGAGGTCCCACGGGCAGCCGCGTTCGCGATCGCGAAGGCGCGCCATGATGGTGAGCAGGTCGGTGATCGAGGCCATGCGTGGTCAGTCGAGAAGTGACGTCCAGTCCGCGCCGCTGTCGCCGACCGCGAAGA
>DASWPR010000588.1:0-16807 GCA_036398455.1 Dokdonella sp. | reverse complement strand
CCTGCCGGGGAAATAATCATCCAGGGCGGTCCGCAGCGTCCGGGCGCCGTCCGGGTTATGCGCGCCATCAATGACGACCACCGGCTCACCGGGCACGATCTCAAACCGCCCCGGCCAGCAAACGGTCCTCAGCCCCTCCCGTATCGCCGCCTCGTTCAGCCGCGGTTCAGTCGGCATGAACAGGCGGGCGGCCATACACTGCGCCGCGGTCGTCTCGAGCGCCGGGGCGATCAGGCTGATGCCCGCATTGTTGACCAGCACATCGACCGC
The DNA here is from genome assembly GCA_036398455.1 of Dokdonella sp. Classification (GTDB taxonomy): domain Bacteria; phylum Pseudomonadota; class Gammaproteobacteria; order Xanthomonadales; family Rhodanobacteraceae; genus Dokdonella_A. The sequence goes on along the minus strand of DASWPR010000588.1, from coordinate 16,537 downwards.
GCCGAACTGCTCGTGCACCCAGTCCGCCAGCGCGTCGGCGAAGCCATCGGCACGGATGTCGCCGCTGCGGCCGACCGCCTGCGCGCCCTCGCTGCGCAAGGAGTCGACCACGTCGTCGAGCACCTGCAGGTCGGTCAGCACCACGCGATAGCCCGATTGCGCGAGCGTCCTCGCCACGGCGCGGCCGACGCCCTGCGCGGCCCCGGTGACGACGGCGGTCTTCATCGGCGCGGGCTCAGAACTCATAGCGGAAATCCACGCCGAAGTGGCGCCCCTGTGCGGGGAACGCGACATCGCGCGAAAGACCGTTGAAGCTCGCCGGCGTGTAGTCGCCGTAGTAGTGGTGATCGAGCAGGTTGGTGGCCCACGCCGACAGGTTCCATTGATCGCCGCCGAAATAGGTGAAGCGCGCGTTGACCAGGGTCACCGGATCCATGATGTCGACGTTGTCCGGCTCCCAGCTGCGCGGACCCTTGCGCGAGACATCGAAGCGGAACATGGCCGAGCGCCGGCCCAGCGCGAAGTTCCACTGCGATCCGAGCACGGCGTTGTAGGGTTCGGTGCGCGGCGCACGCTTGCCGGTGGTGATCGGCAGATCGGTGCCGAGCGCGCCGACCTGTTCGATGCGGCTGCCGAGCAGGCCGAGCGAGCCGAACACCTGCCAGCCCGGCTGCACCAGCCAGTTGACCTCGGTTTCGAGTCCCTTGATCGCGACCTGCCTGAGGTTGGCGATCACCTGCGCGCCGCCGGCGTTGAGATCGATGTAGAAGAACTGATAGTTCTTGTCTTTCTCGTAGAACAGCGCGTTGTTGATGGTCAGGCGATTGTCGAGCCAGCTCGTCTTGTAGCCGATTTCGTAATTGGTCAGATTTTCCGGCAGGAACTCGGCGCCGCCGATGCCGTTGAACCCGCCGGAGCGAAAGCCCTTGCCGGCCGTGGCATACAGCTGCTGGGTATCGCTGACGAAATGGGTGAAGGTGAGCTTGGGCTGCCAGGAATCGAAATTGGCATCGCGCTGCGCGCCGGTGGCCGCATTGGTCTGCTCGCGATTGTCGTCGTCGTAGCGCAGCGAGAATCCGATCTGGTTCTTTTCGCCGAGCGGAACCAGCACTTGTCCGAAGGCCGCCCAGGCGAAATTGTTGTTCGATTCCTGGCTGGTGACGATGGCGGGAGCCCCTTCGAGCTGCAGCGCGTGGGCGACGGTGCCGAGGTCGCGGTGGGTGTCGATCGCATACACGCCGCCGGTCCATTTGACCGCGGCGTCCTCGGCGGAACTGAGGCGCAATTCCTCGCTCAACTGGCGCACTTTGAGCACCTGCTGCTGATCGACCTGGCCGAGTCCGAACAGGCCGTCGGGACAGGCCACGGGATTGCAGAAATCCAGATCGCCATAGTAGTCCTCGAAGATATTGGTATACCCGGTGATCGAGGTGAACACCATCTTGCCGAGGTCCCACTTGTAGCGCAGCGACGCGCTGTTGATGCGCCGGTGCGAATCGCCGGGAATATCCGACAAGGGGGCCTGCCAGATATTCGCATCGTCCGGCGTGCCGGCCGGGAACGAGGTGTCGTAGATCGCGCCGCCCCAGAGCAGCGAGTTGTTGAGGCGCAGGTCGAGCTCCTGATTCGCGCTCGGCAGCCATTTCAGCTGCGCGCGGATATCGTGACCCTTGTAGAAATCGACGTCGCGGCCGGTGTAGCTGTTGCGGATCGAACCATCGAAACTGCTCCCCGACACGGCCACGCGATAGAACAGTTCGTCCTTGATCAAGGGGCCGCTCGATGATGCGGCAAGCTTGTACAGGCCGTCGTCGCCGAGGCCGGCCTGGACGAAGCCTTCGTAGGTATCGCTCGGCTGCTTGGTCGTGATGTTGATCGCGCCGCCGATCGCGTTGCGTCCGTACAGGGCGCCCTGCGGTCCACGCAGTACCTCGATCTGTTCGATGTCGAACAGATCCATCTTGAATTCCTTCTGATTGTTCTGCGGCACGCCGTCGACGACGATCGCGATCGGCGCATCGGCATTGTTGAGCTGCTGGATGCCGCGCATCACGACGAACGAATTGCCGATGGTGAAGCTGGTGTCGTAATCCATGTTCGGCACCAGGCGCACGAAGTCGCCGGTGGTCTGGATGCCCGCGTCGAGGATCTTCGTCGCACTGAACGCGGTGATCGGCGCCGGCGCGCGCTGCAGTTCTTCCTTGTGGCCTTCGCTGGTGACGACGACGCCCTCGAGCGAACTGGCGGAAGCGCCCTTGTCCGCCGGCGGGGCGTTCTGATCGGCATCGGTGTCGGCGGCGAGCGCGGAAACGGCGCGCAGACTCAGCAGCGCTACCAGCACGGCGTGCGCGAGACGGCTTCGGTTGGGGATTTTGTCCATGGTCGATGCGCCTTAATTCGGGGTGGAGAGACGGGTTTCGATCGGAATGAACGGTTCGTCGAGGCCGAACTTGTGCGGGCCGAACACGGCCAGCGCCGCCGGCGTGCGCATGCAGGCCGCGGCACTGGTCGCCACCACCTTCACGCGCTGGCCGTACTTCAACGACTCGGTGGTGATCGGCTCGGCCGTTTCCGCATCGAGCACGATGATCAGATCGGGCACGATCGCGAGCGTCGCGCCGTTCCTGCGCGCGACGAGATGCTCGTTGCGGAACACGACTTCGAGCACGTCGCGCGCGGCATCCGGCGATTCGCCGCGCGCGGATTCGATTCGGCACGTCCCTGTGGTCCAGCCTCCTTCGATACGCCGGTTCACTTCGACGATGCGACCTTCGCCGAGCAGTGCGTGATGTTTGTAGTACGGACTGCGCGAGAGGCAGGCGAGCAGTTCGGCATACGGGTCGCCGTTGCGGCGGCCGCGCAGGATCGCGCTGCCGATCGCGTGGGCGAGGCTCAAGGTGCCCGGCACCACGCAGTCGCGCGCGGCATGGCCGCTCATCGGATAGCACGCGATCATCACGCTGCCGCCGAGCGCGACGATCAGCGTGCGTGCGAGCACTTCGGTCTGCGCACTGGTCGGCGCCTCGATCATCACGCACTCGCCGCCTTCGTTGGTCAGCGCGAGCGGACTGGCGTTGTGCCCGTGCACGGTGAACGTGACCATCTGCAGCTCGGGGAACGCGCGGCCCATGCCGTCGCCGTCGATCACCGGCAGGCCGCGCTGCGCGGCGATCGCCAGCGGCACCATCGAATTGAGGCCGCCCATCTCGGCCGGCAGAATCACGCTGGCCTTGCGTTCCAGGCGACGTTCCAGCGCCGCCAGCGCACGTTCCAGCTCGGCGATCGTCGGCAGTTTCTCGACGATCACCGATGGCGTGCCCATCATTGCCGCGGCGATGGCGAAATCGTCTTCGCCGAGCCTGTCGGGCGCGACCACGCGAATCGGGCCGTGCTTGCGGATGGCGCTGGTCGCGAGCAGGCGGCCGATATACGGATCGCCGCCGCCGCCGGTGCCGAGGAAGGCGGCGCCCATCGCAATGGCCGGCAGGTCCGCTTCGGTGATTTCGCTGAGCGAAGGCAGCGGCGAGAAGGTGGAATGCCCGGTGGTCATAGGCGCAGGTCTCCAGCGACGCGAATGCGGATACGCGCGTTGTCGCCGGGCAGATAGGCCAGCGGCGTTTCGTCCTCGTCGACGACGACGATGCTTTCCGGCTCGGCCCCGGCGGCGATGGCGGCCTGGCGTGCCTCTTCGCGCAATGCCGCGTAGGCCGCGTTGCGCGGTGTCGTCGCCAGCGACAACGTGCGCTCCACTTCGCCGCTGACCTGCGCGATGGCCGCACCGATCGCATTGGCGACGCCGGCATGCTGCGGACGGATGACCGCGCCGCCGCCTCCGCCGGGGTCGGACACCAGCACGCTGCCGCCGCCGACCAGGATCACCGGAAGCGCCTGTGCCGAAGTCTTCATGCCGTCGATGGCGCCATCGAGCATGGTGCGCATGCGTGCCATCGCACGCTCGATCTCGTCGGCGTGCAACGACGCCAGGTGCGCGCGATCGCCGAGATGGAGCCGCCCCGCGGCGACGGCGATATCGGTCGCGGTGAGCACGTCGCCGCCGAAGATCCGCGCTTTCTGGCGCAGTTCATAGCCGACCGAGTCCGGACCGATCACCACCTTGTCGCCGACGAATTCGACCCGGCTGCCGCCGCCCAGGCCGATCGACAGGACATCGGGCATGCGGAAATTCGTGCGTACGCCGCCGATGTCCGCGCTGAGCGACGACTCGCGCGGGAAGCCGGCCACCAGGGCGCCAACGTCAGTGGTGGTGCCGCCGATGTCGGCGACGATGGCGTCCTTCAATCCGGTCAGGTAGGCCGCGCCGCGCATGCTGTTGGTCGGCCCCGAGGCGAAGGTGAATACGGGAAAGCGCCGTGCGCGCGCCGTGCTCATCACGGTGCCGTCGTTCTGGCTGATGAAAAGCGGCGCGATGATGCCGAGGTCGGTCAACGCGCGTTCGAACGCGCTGATGACTTGACCCGCCAGATCGGCCAGCGCCGCATTGAGGATCGTCGCGTTCTCGCGCTCGATCAGGCTGAGCCGGCCGATTTCGCTGGACAGCGTGCAGGGGATGCCGGGTGCGAGTTCACCTGCCAGCGCGGCGACGCGGCGTTCGTAGTCCGCCCGCACCGGTGCGAAAACCTGGCTGATCGCGATGGCGTGCACGCGCGCCTGTGCAAAGCCTGCCAGCGCATCGCATACGGCGGCTTCATCCAGCGCTGCATACTCGCGGCCATCGTAGTGGCAGCCGCCGCCGACCTTGTGGATGTGCGCGGCGAACGCGCCGCTCAGCGCATCCGGCCAGTCGAGCATCGGCGAAATATCGCCGCCCGCCGGCAGGCACACGCGGATCACGCCGACCGGGTTCAGGCGCCGGCGCTCGACCAGGGCGTTGGTGAACTGGGTGGTGCCGATCATCACGGCCTTGAGCCGCCGCGGCGCGATCGCGCCCTGGCGCAATACTTCGGCGATGGCCGCGACGACGCCGCTGCCGATATCCGCGCTCGTCGCCGCCTTGTGCGCAGCGAGCAGATTCGCACCGTCCATCAACACGGCATCGGTATTGGTGCCGCCGACGTCGACTCCGACCCTGAGCATGCGCTCCTCCCCACTCGTGCAATGGGGAAGCATGGAAGCGCACGGCCGGCGTGCGTACAAGCGCAGAACGGGTAGTTATCCGGCGGAAAAAGGGTAGTCCGATATTGGGCAGTACGGGGCGGTACGGCGCCCGCGGATTGCCTCAGTCGAGCAGGCCGACGTCGCGCGCGCGCGCCAGCAGCTCGCTGCGGCGATGCGTGCCGAATTTTCGATTGAGGCGTTTCAGGTGGAATTTCACCGTGTTCTCGCTGCGCTGCAGACGCTGTGCGATTTCCTTGTTGCGCAGGCCGGCGGCGAGCTGGTTGATGAAGTCGAGTTCGCGCTGCGACAGCACGATGCTGTGTTCGCGCACATGCGTTTGCCGGGTTTCGGCGTGCGCGACATGTTCGATCTCGGCCGCGAGTCCGCTGCGCTCGCGGCCGCTGCGCTGCGCGCGCGGTGCTCGCCGGTATGCCTGGATCAATTCGAGTATCCCCGGATGATCCAGCAGCACGCGCAGGGGACGCTCCGGCAGGACCAGCGCCAGCGCTTCATCGATGCGCGCGCAGGCGGCCTCGGTTGCGCCGAGCGCCATGTCGATCTGCGCCAGCAGCAGCATCGCGCGCAACTGCAGCGTGAAGAACTCGAGCGTCTTGGCGGCGTCGACCAGTTCCTGCGCCTGCGCGCGGTCGCTCGCGCGCACGCCGGGCAGGCGTTGCAGCAGATCCAGGTAGCGTGCGTAGTAGATCGGTTCGCGCCAGGCGAGGTCGCGCTCGATTTCGCGCGCGCACAGTGCAGCCAGGCCGAGCGCATGCGCATGCCGTTGCGCGGCGTTGGCGCGGCCGTGGCGCAGATCGATTTCGATCTCGTGCAGGCCGATCAGGATTTCCAGGCGCTTGAGCCCGCGCGTTCTCGCCGTGGTGCGCGCGTGCAGCAGCGCGCGCGGCAGCGCGGCGGCGTGAGGTTCGAGCGCGGCCAGGTCGATCTGCGTGCGATAGGCGGTCAGGAAGATCTCGCTCCAGCTCTCGCCATGTTCGATGGCGTCGACCGCGCCCCGCAGGCCGCGCGCGGCCTGGGCGAGGCGGTTGCATTGATAGTGCATGCGCGCGCGCAGCACGACGCCGAGTCCGCCGAGTTCGCGGCCCGGACCTTCCATGCGCCGGGCGAGCGCGATGCCGCGGACGTATTCGCGTTCGGCCTCCTTCAGCAAGCCGGAGCGCGCCAGCGCGACACCGAGGTGATAGCGCATGTACATGCAGCCGTAGAGCGAACCGACCTGCGTATAGGCATCGAGCGCGGTGCGTGCATGGCGGCGCGCGAGCGCGGGCTCCTGTGCCTCGATCGCGATGAAGCACAGGCAGTTGTAGGCGACGCCGCGGCTGATCGGATCGTGCAGCGGTATTTCCTGGCTCAGCTTCTCCACGCGGCGAAAGCGCATGGTGGTGACGGGCGCCTCGGTGTAGCCGGCGAGCAGTTCGCGCAGCGCGCCGACTTCCCAGTGCGGCAGCGCCGGATAGCGGTGCTGCACCACGTCCTGGAAGAACTCGCGCCATTCGCGCCTGGCTTCGGAGAGGCGGTCGTCCTTGCACATGAGATAGATGCGCGCCATGCGCATGCGCGGGAATTCGCGCAGCGCAGACGGATCGATGCCCTTCAGATGTTCGCGCAGCATGGCGAGGTCGTTGTCGAACATCGGCATGCGCCAGCCGCCGCGGCGTTCGAGTTCGTCCAGCGTTGCGCGCGGAGCGGGCGTGAGGTCGGGGGCGTCTTTCAACTCGCTGCGCAAGTGCGGCATATGCTCCTGCAGCCGCGCGAGCAGGCGATGGGCGACGGCGAAAGCCTGCGCGGCATCCGCGCTGGCGACCTGCAGGCGGCACAGGGTCTCGCCAGCGTCGATCGTCCCATACGTCAGGCTGCCGCAGATGGCGCCGCCGTGACCGCTGCCGAACGCATGCAGTGCGTTGCGCAGCGCTGCCGCAAGGGCGCCGCGTGCGATGTGCAGCGTGCGCGGCGCGCGCAGCAGCAAAAGGATATCGCAGGCTCCGTTCTGCGCAGGAGCTTGCGCCTGCGTCATCGTCGACGACTGCAAGCGGATGCGCGGGCGGAGTGTCGAGCGCACGTCGGGACGGCCTCCTTGATGCATCCCATCGGCTACGGACAGGCAGGCACGCTGCTTCATCGGGCAGCCCTGCCGGACGCGCTTCGCATTCGGCCGCGTCCGTTTCGGCGCGCGCTGCGCCAGCTTGCAGCGCCGTTATACCCCGGTGCTGCCGCCTCGGCCAGTGGGCGCGCCGCGAGGTCTGCAGCCTGTAGACTCATGCAGGGATCGCGCGGCGGATCGGCCGGATCTGCGGTAACGGGTCGGCACGCCGCGATCGGGGCAGCGAAGGGACATCGAGCATTTTTCCGATGAGAAATCCACGGATGTCGCGCAGGCTGCTGTGTATTGCGCTGCTGCTGGGCGCCGGCCTCACGCCTGCCGCAGGCGTACTTGCTCGAACGGCGCCGGAGTCCACGCCGGCCCTGCGCATCGAAGTGTTCAAGGCAAAGCGCCAGCTGCAGGTGTATTCGGGACACGCGCTGGTCGAGACCTATCGCATCGGCCTCGGCGCCGATCCGCTATCGCCGAAACGGCGCGAAGGCGATCGCGCGACCCCCGAGGGCCGCTACTTCATTTCGCACAAGAACCCGCGCAGCCAGTATTTCCTTTCGCTCGGCATCAGCTATCCCGGCATCGAGGATGCGGCACGCGGTCTGCGCGAGCGGCGGATTACCAAAGCACAGTACGCCGCGATCGTGACCGCCGATCGTCAGCGCCTGCCGCCGCCGGCAAACACTGCGCTCGGCGGCAACCTTTTCGTGCACGGCCGCGGTTCATCGACGGATTGGACATGGGGCTGCGTCGCGCTCGACGACGCCGACATGCGCAAGCTCTACGATGCGATCGAGGTCGGTACGCCGATCACGATCCATCCTTGATGCGCGGCGCGCGAGCCGGGATCAGCATCGCACCGGCCGCAGCGACGATCGCAGCCAGCACCAGCACGCTGGAACCGCCGCGAAGATTCGCGCGCGCGATGTCGATCGCCATCGCCGGGTCGATCTGCATCAGCGCCATGCGCATCGGCAGGCCGAGCATCGAGGCGACTTGCGCGACGGCTTGCAGATAGAACGCATAGGCCGCGGCGAGCGCGACGCAGAAGGCCGCGATCAGCGCGCCGGACCCGCGCCCCGCGTAGCCGTTCTCGCGCAGTTGCCAGACGATGCACAGCGCCACGACGAACGCGAACGCGGCGAGATCGCCCCGGCTGTAGAGCGACAGCAGGCACCAGACGGCGCCGCCGGCGAGCGCGCACATCAGTGCGATGGCGATGCCGAACGGGCGCGGCGCAGCAGGCTGGGAATTGCGGGGCATCGGGCGCGGCACTCGTGTTGCGCCGGACGCCGGCACGGGAGGCTCGATGATAGCGGCGCCGTGCAGCGGGCGGAACGGCCGCGCGATGCATCGACACAGACGCCCAGCCGCCTTCGACGCGAAGGCTTCAGCGAGTGTCGGCGAGAAAGGCGCTCAGCTCGGCCGACGGCATGGCGCGTTCGACGTAGCCGAAACGGCCTTGCTGCCTGATTTCACGCGCAGCTTCGGCCAGGCCCGCCATCGCCGCGCGATAGAGCGATGTCGCCAGGCTGATGCGGCGCACGCCGGCCGCGTCGAGCTCGGCCAGCGTGAACGAGCGGCCGCGCATGCCGACCATGAAATTCACCGGCTTCGACAGCGCGGCACAGACTGCGCGCACGGCCGCCAGATCGGGCAGGCCCGGCGCGAACAGCACGTCGGCGCCGGCGCGTTCGAATGCCTGCAGCCGGCGGATCGTGTCGTCGAGATCGGCGCGCTCGTGCAGGAAGTTTTCGGCGCGCGCGGTCAGCGTGAAGCGGAACGGAAGCGCGCGTGCGGCCTCTGCGGCTGCCGCCACGCGTTCGGTGGCATGGGCGATGCTGTAGACCAGCTGCCGCGCATCGCCGCTGGCATCCTCGATCGAACCGCCGACGAGGCCGGCCTGCGCGGCCAGGCGGATCGTTTCCATCATCGTTTCCGGTGCATCGCCGAAGCCGTTTTCCAGATCGGCCGACACCGGCAGCGCGGTCGCGTCGACGATTGCGCGGGCCTGCGCCAGCGACTCCTCGCGCGTGATGGCGCCGTCGCGGCGGCCGAGCACGGCGGCAGCGGCCGCGCTCGATGTCGCCAGCGCATCGAAGCCGAGTCCGGCGAGGATGCGTGCGGAACCGGCGTCCCAGGCGTTGGCGACGACGAACGCCTGCGGCCGGCGATGCAGCGCGTCGAAGCGATCGGCCTTTGCAGACTGATCCGCGCTCACCGATTCGTCTCCTCGTCCATGCTGGCAATGGCTTCTCCCGGCCGCAGCAGCCACGCCTGCGGGTGATGCGTGAAGCCGACGTGCGGGTAGTAGCGTTCGGCAGCCGGTGCCGCGAGCAGGATCAGCGTCGCCTGCGCTGCGGCGCTTTGCGTGAGGCGCATCAGTTCCTGCCCGATGCCGCGGCGCTGGTGCGAGACGCGCACGGCCAGATCGGACAAATAAGTGGCGTAGCTGAAATCGGTGATTGAGCGCGCGATGCCGACCAGCAGCTCGGCGTCCCAGGCGGTCACGGTGAGATTCGCGTTCGCCAGCATCGCGGCGAAGCGTGCGTCGTCATCGACTGGACGGCGCTCGGCCAGCGTGGAGGCGCGATAGAGTTCGCGCGCCTGTTCCAGGCCGGGTTTCACGTCGTCGCGATAGACGATCATCGAGTGGCTCCGTTGCGATCGAGCAACGCACGCACCGAAGGCGGCCAGGCCGTGCCGGCGGCGACGTTGTCTTCGGCTTCCGGCGTCGCATAGGCCGGCCGCATCGGCACGACGCCGGCCCAGTGCGGCAATGCGAGATCGGCGCTGTCGTCCTTGACGCCGCCCGCGCGGATCTTCGCGCTGGCATCTTCGATCGCGAAACGCAGCACGTGCGTCGCCGCGAGTTCATTGCGATCGGCCGCGCGCGACTCGGCGGCGCGGCCGGGAATCAGGGCGTCGACGAAGCGGGCGAGCGCGGCGGCTTTTTCCGCGGCATCGTCGACCAGGCTGGCGCGGCCGAAGGCGACCACCGAGCGGTAGTTCATCGAATGATGGAAATGCGAGCGCGCGAGCACGAGGCCGTCGATGTGGGTCACGCTGACGCAGGCCGCAATGCCGGCGCCGACTTCGCCGATCAGGCGGCTCGCGATCGAACCGTGCAGCACCAGCGTGTCGCCGTCGCGCGCATACAGCATCGGGATCACGAACGGCTGCGCGCCGGTGCTGAAGCCGACGTGCGCGACCATGCCGGCGTCGAGGATCGCGTGGATCGTCGCGCGGTCGTAGTCGGCGCGCTGCCGGGTGCGTTGGACTTGATGGCGTGGACGCTGCGTCATGGCCGCATCATGACAATGTATATTGGTACCCTGTAGTTCCACATTCGGCGCCAACGGCGGGGCCAATCATGTATCTCGACCTGGACGGGCAGGGCGCGCGCTACGCGCAGCTGATCCGCGCGCTGAAGGGCGCGATTCTCGACGGCCGCTTCACCGCCGGTGCGCGGCTGCCGGCCAGCCGCTCGCTGGCGCGCGAGCTCGATCTTTCGCGCAACACCGTGCTGGCGGCCTACGAGCAGCTGCAGGCCGAGGGCTTCCTGCTCGGTCGCGTCGGCTCCGGCAGCTTCGTCGCCAATGTCGGCAGCTCGGCGCCGCAGCGGCGCACGGCGAACACGCTGATCGCGCCGCTGTCCGCCTTTGCGCGGCGCGCATTGTCGAACACCGACGGGCGCCGCATCCCGGGCCGCCAGCATCAGGATCTGCGCTACAACCTGCAGTACGGCTTGCCGCTGGCCAACCCGCTGCTGGCCGGCGTGTGGCGGCGCGAGGTCAGCCGCGCGGCCGAGCACGCCGAGTTCGACTATCCCGATGCGCAGGGTCTGCCGGCGTTGCGCGAGCAGATCTGCGACTACCTGTCGCGCCGGCGCGGCGTGCCGGCAATACCCGAAGACGTGCTGATCGTATCGGGCACGCAGCAGGCGTTTTCGCTGGCGGCGCGGGTGCTGCTCGAAGTCGGCGACAGTGTCGTGCTGGAAGATCCGCACTATCGCGGCGCGCGCCAGGCGTTCGCCGCGCATGGCGCACATGCGCGCGGCTGCCGCGTCGACGCGGACGGTCTCGTGCCGGCGGCACTGCCGGCCGGTGCGCGGCTGGCCGTGGTGACGCCGTCGCATCAGTTTCCGACCGGCGCACTGCTGCCGCTGGCGCGCCGGGTCGAGCTGCTCGACTGGGCCGCGACGCAACGCGCATGGCTGATCGAGGACGACTACGACGGCGAGTTCCGCTACGGCGGACGTCCGCTGGCCGCGTTGAAATCGCTCGATCGGGATGGCCGCGTGATCTATATCGGCAGCTTCTCCAAGGCGTTGTTCCCGGCGCTGCGCCTCGGCTACATGCTGCTGCCGCCGGCATTGCGCGATGCCTTCGTCGCGGCGAAATGGCTGGAGGACCGCGGCTGCAACACGCTCGAGCAGACCGCCCTCGCGGGACTCATGCAGGGCGGCGGTTTCGAGCGCCATCTGCGCCGCGCCGCGATCGCGCTGCGTGCACGCCGCGCGGCGATGTTGAATGGCCTGAAGAAGCATGCGCCCGGCGTGGTCGAAGTGGTCGACTCGAACGCCGGCATGCATCTGACCGCCTGGCTGACGCGCGCCAACCTTGGCGATTGCGAACGCCTCGTCGCGCATGCGCGCTCGCGCGGCCTCGGCCTGTACACGGTTGCACCGTACTGCCTCAAGCCGCCGCCGCGGCCCGGCCTGCTGTTCGGCTATGCGGGCCTGCCGCCGGCGGATATCGAAGCGGCGATGAAACTGTTCGGGCGCTGCCTGCGCGAAGCGGACCTGCTCGCTGCCTGAGACACGCCGCGGGAGCGCGGCCGCGGCGCGGTATGCTTGACCCTGCCTGCCGCCCGACGATCGGCTGCCTGCCTGCGGCGCGGTCTTCCACAACGCAAGGTTCCCGATGAAAGCTCTGCTGTTCCTGCTCTTGCTGTGCTCCTTCGCCGCACACGCGGCGCCGGCGGATCCGGCCAGGACGCGTGCGTATATCGATCATGCCTGGGACACGCTGACGCGCTCGATGGACGACTGCAGCGCGCTCGTCGATGCCAAGGTGAAGACGCGGCCGGTGCTGTACCTGCCGGCCGACATGGAAATACCGGCGAATCTCGATGCGATCGCCGGGCGCTGCCGCATCGACGTGCAGCGCCTGCCGCAGCCCATCGGCGCGCTCGGCGAACTTTCGCCCGCGCGCCTGCCGGTGCAGGGGCTGCTGTACCTGCCGCATCCGTATGTCGTACCCGGCGGCTTCTTCAACGAGATGTATGGCTGGGACAGCTACTTCATCGTGCTCGGCCTGCTCGCCGATCATCGTTTCGGGATGGCGCGCGGCATGGTCGACAACCAGCTGTTCGAAGTGGCCCACTACGGCGGTGTGCTCAACGCGAATCGCAGCTACTACCTGACCCGCTCGCAGCCGCCGTTCCTGTCGCAGATGATCCGCGCCGTGCTCGACGAGAAGACCGGCTTCGCCGATGCGGAGGCCGCGCGCGCGTGGCTGCAGCAGGCGTATCCGCTCGCCGTGCGCGACCACGACATCTGGACGCGCCCCGAGCATCGGGCCGGCGACACCGGCCTCGCGCGCTATTTCGACTACGGCAGCGGCCCGGTGCCCGAGATGCAGGACAGCCGCTATCTGCGCGGCGCGATCCAATGGCTGCGCGCGCATCCCGCGCAGGATCCCGGCTACCTGATCAAGGCGCCGCGGCATGCCGATGCGAAGGAAGCCGGGCGCCTGGCGCAATCGAGCTGCGACGTGCGCGCCTCGCGCGTCTGCGACGGTGCCTGGTTCGACGGCTACCGCCTCAGTGCGGATTTCTATCTCGGCGATCGGGCCATGCGCGAATCGGGATTCGATACCACCTTCCTGTTCGGCCCCTATGCAGGCAGCACGCATCACTACGCGAACGTGGGTCTCAACAGCCTGCTGTACCGCTACGAGGTCGACCTTGCCGACTTCGCGCGCCGTCTCGGCCGCAGCGACGATGCGCAGCGCTGGGACAGCGCCGCGGCTGCGCGGCGTGCCGCGATGGATCGCTACCTCTGGTGCGCGGCGTGCGGCATGTACCACGACTACGATTTCGTCGCCGGCAAGCGCTCCGACTACGCGTTCATCACCACGTTCTACCCGCTCTGGGCCGGTGCCGCGTCGTCCGAACAGGCCGGCGCCGTGCGCAGCCAGCTGGGGCAGTTCGAGCGCAAAGGCGGCCTCATGATGAGCACGCGCGAGAGCGGTGCGCAGTGGGACGCGCCGTTCGGCTGGGCGCCGACGAACTGGCTGGCCATCGCCGGACTCGATGCCGCCGGCTTCCACGACGACGCCAAGCGTGTCGCCGGAAAATTCAACGGCACGATCGATCGCAGCCTGGCCGCCGACGGCACTATCCGCGAGAAGTACAACATGGTCAGCGGCGACGCCAAGGTCGAGATCAAGGCCGGCTATACGGCCAATGTGATCGGCTTCGGCTGGACCAACGGCGTGTATCTGAAACTGGCGCAGCTGATGCAGCACTGAGCGGACGAAGCGGGGCACCGACGGACAGGCGTTCGCGCGGACGCAAGGATCGGATCGCGTCCGCGCAACGGTTTGCGCAATCGAATACGGCGAGCGGTGATGAGCGAAAAGAAGATCGGCTTCTGGACCTGCACCGCACTCGTCGTCGGCAACACGATCGGCATGGGCATCTTCCTGCTGCCCGCTTCGCTGGCGCGGTACGGCTACAACGCGATGATCGGCTGGGCGATCACCGTGCTCGGCTGCGTCGCGCTGGCCCTGGTGTTTTCGCGGCTGGCGCGCGAACTGCCCGACGCCGACGGACCCTACGGCTACGTGCGCGGCACGCTCGGCGATCTCGTCGCCTACCTCGCGCTGTGGTCGTACTGGGTGTCGGTGTGGATCACCAATGCCGCGCTCGCGACCGGCGTGGTCGGCTACGTCGTCGCCGTTTTTCCCGAACTCGGCCGCCTGCAGCCTTCGTTGTTCGCGCTCGGGCTGCTGTGGTCGTTCGTCGTGATCAATCTGTTCGGGGTGCGCAGCGGCGGCGGCGTACAGATCGTCAGTACCGCGCTGAAGCTGCTGCCGATGCTGGCGGTGGCGCTGCTTGGCGCCTGGATCCTGCTGACATCGCCGGCGACCTACGTGGCGCAGCTGCCGACGCGGGCCATCACGCTCGGCGATGCGATGGCGGCCTCGACGATCGCGCTGTTCGCGATGCTCGGCATCGAATCGGCAACGGTGCCGGCAACCCTCGTCGATCGCCCCGGACGCACCATCCCGCGCGCGACCATGGCCGGCACCTTGTTGACCGCGGCCATCTACATCGTCGTCTCCACCGTGCCGCTGCTGCTGATTCCCAGCGGCGAACTGGCCGATGCGAGTGCGCCGTTCGCGCTGCTGATGGATCGCTTCGTCGGTGCCGGCTACGGGCGCTGGCTGGCCTTGTTCGTGGTCGTGAGCGGCTTGGGCGCGTTGAACGGCTGGACGCTGCTGGTCGGCGAGCTGACCCGCACGATGGCCGCGAACGGCGTGTTGCCGGCGATGTTCGCGCGCAGCAACCGCCGCGGCGCGCCGGCCACGGCGCTGGTGGTGACCGGCCTGCTCGCCAGCGCGATGGTGTGGATGAGCTACAGCAAGTCGCTGGTCGACGGCTTCACCTTCCTCAGCAAGGTGGTGACCGCGGCGAACCTGCCGCTGTACCTGTGCTGCGCGTTGGCGCTGGGCGTCGTCGCCAGACGCCGGCGCGGGGGCGGCTACGCCACGCTGCTGCTGATCGCGGCGATCGGCGCGGGCTATGTCGTGTTCGCCTTCATCGGTCTCGGGCGCGAACCGTTCGTGCTGTCGCTGCTGCTGGCCGCGGTCGGCGTGCCGCTGTATCTGGCGATGAACGGTCGACGCATGCTGGCGGCGTTCACGGCGGCGCGCGGCCGGGCAGCACGGCATTCCGTGCCGCCGACGTCCTAGCCGGCGCATCCCGACGCTGCAAGCGGCGCCTCGCGCGGCCTCGGCCTTTGGTTGAACTCGCCGCGCGCACCCCGATATGGACAGGACCTGGAGTGTCGGTGCGCCTGCGCGACCCGGCATAATGCGCGATTGCCGCCCCCGACTCTGCCAAGACCGTCCACGATGGGTTACAGCCAGACTTCCGAACCGATCCGCCTCGAACGCGACTGCGCCGCCGTGATGGTGCCGCAGGGCGACGTCGTGACCTTGCCGGCGGGGCAGGTCGGCTACATCACGCAGGCGCTGGGCGGCAGCTTCACGGTGTATGTCGACGGCAATCTGTTCCGCATCAGCGGCGCCGACGCCGACGCGCTGGGCAAGGAGCCGCCGGCGGCCCTGGAACTGGCCGAGGGCGCCGGCGATGCCGACGTCGAGAAGCTCGTCTGGCAGCAGCTGCGCACCTGTTTCGACCCGGAAATTCCCATCAACATCGTCGAACTCGGCCTGGTCTACGACTGCGACCTCGAGCGCATGGACGACGGCCGCCGCAAGGTCAACGTACGCATGACCCTGACCGCGCCCGGCTGCGGCATGGGCGATATCCTGGTCGACGACGTGCGCACCAAGCTCGAAATGATCCCGACCGTCGCCGAGGCCGATGTCGACCTCGTGTTCGATCCGCCGTGGAACCAGACGATGATGTCCGAGGCAGCGCGCCTCGAGACGGGCATGATGTATTGAGCCTGCGGCGTCCGCGCTGACCTGTTCGCGCGGTATCGTTTTCCGCGAAGCGCTGTTTCGACCGCGATGCGGGTCGAGCCGTCGTCCACGTGGAAGCTTTCAATGGATGCCCGCTTGCGCGGGCATGACGGCGGTGCAGGGTGCGGCGACGCCGCGATGGCCTGCCGCGAAGGCCCCTTCCTGCTCGACGTTCGCCTCTTGACGTCATTCCCACTCCCGACGTCGCTCCCTCTCTCTTGCCGCCACCCTCCATTGACGTCATTCGCCTCTTGACGTCACCCCTCTCCTGACGTCACTCCCGTCTATTGACGTCACCCACTCTATTGACGTCACCGCCTCTCCTGACGTCATTCCCGCGAAAGCGGGAATCCATTGGGGTTGCTTCCAATGCATGCCCCGCCTGCCCCCCCCGCGCAGCCACCACAACACCTCCTGGATTCAGCGACGACGCGACAGCGCGTCCAAAAAGTCCCCCAGCGTCGACCGCACCCCACGACCGCACCCACGCGCACTGCAGGTCGTGCGCGGGTGGTCGTTTGCGATGCCGTTTCGTTTTAGGATGCGCGCAGCGGGAGGCCTGCCATGAAACGTCGTCTGTACCTGATCGCGT
>DASWPR010000587.1:0-13909 GCA_036398455.1 Dokdonella sp. | reverse complement strand
AGGATGTCGTCGCCAGCGACGAGCTGAGCGCGCCGCCGGCACTGCTGATCGAAATGGACATCCAGGCGCTGCGCCAGCTCGGAGCGGCCAGCATCCGCACCGCGCTGCGCGAGACGGTCGGACTGCTGCGCGAAGAATACGGCGTACCGCTGCCGCCGCCATCGCTGCGCGCCGGACAGAACCTGCCGGCGAACACCTATCGCGTCTTCGCACATGGGGTACGCATCGGCAGCGGCCGTCTGCAGCCAGGCGCGCAATTCCTTCCGGCTTCGCGCGCGGATCGCCTCGCGCTGCCGTCGCCGGCCGGTCACGCCGATGAACAGACCTACCTGCCTGCGTTCCCGGGCGAATGGCGCGAGTCGCACGAGGGCGCGGCGGGCGCGGACGCACTGGGTTCGCTGGACGTACTGCGCCGGCATCTGCGCGATGCGCTGGAGCAGCACCTGAACCTGTTCGTCGGCATCCAGGAAACCTCGAACCTGTTCAATGGCCTCAGCCGCGAGTATCCGGACCTGGTGCGCGAGATGCTGCGCGTCGTCTCGCCGCAGCGCGTCGCCGACATCCTGAAACGCCTCGTCGAGGAGCGAATTCCGGTGCGGCACCTGCGCGACGTGTTCGAAGCGGTCACCGATGCGGCGAGCCGGGAGAAGGACATCGTGCTGGTCAGCGAATACGTCCGCGTCGCGCTGCGCCGCCACATCAGCGACCGCTATGCCGGCGCCAGCCGCACGCTGCATGTACTGGTCGCGCATCCGGAACTGGAAGACCGCCTGCGCCGTTCGGTGCACGTCAGCGGTGGCAGCGCGCAGCTGGCGGTGGAACCGCAGCTTGCGGAAAATCTTCTCGAGCAGGTGCGCGGACGGGTGCGTTCGAGCCAGGACGCGAATATCGCGCTGCTCTGTTCGATGGACGTGCGCAGGCATCTGCGCAAGCTGACTGAGATCGAGTTCTCCGAGTTGCCGGTGCTCTCGTATCAGGAATTGGTACCCGATGTGAAACTCGTGCCGCTGGGGCAGTTGGCGGCCTGACATTGGGATGGAAAATATCGTTGCGGGGACTTCAGGGGTAAAGGAATGCGAATTGCGGGATCGGGGTCGAACAGGGTACGGATCGGGTTCTGGCTGATGACGTTGCTGCTGACATCGCCGTTGTTGCTGAGCGCGGGCGCGCAGGCCGCGCCTATTCCGTTCAAGCGCGGCGAGAAAACCTATGAGCCGAAAGAGCAGCCGCTGGCTGATTTTCTGCAGGAGCTCTTTTCGGATCAGGGACTCTCGGTCAACATCAGCCAGCAGGTACGCGCACGCGGAGGCACCGTCAGTGGCGTGCGTGCCGGCAGTCCGCAGAAGATATTCGCGTCGATTGCCGGTTCCAACGACCTGATCAGCTACTACGACGGCTCTGCGGTCTATATCTACCTGTCGCCGGAGCGCTCGACGCGCTATGCGAATCTGCCGCCGGCGCGCGTCGAAGATTTCGTCGGCGCGTTCCAGAAGATGAAGCTCGGCGACGACGCCAATTCGTTCAGCGCGACCAGCGGCAACGGCCTCGTCATGATCACCGGCACGCCGCGCTTCATCGAGCAGGTGCTGCAGCTCGCCGATGCGGTGAACGGGCAGGGCCCCAGCACCGCCACGGTCTTCAAGTACTACAAGCTGCGCTATGCATGGGCGGCCGACATGACGATGACGATCGGAAACCGCCAGCAGGTGGTACCCGGCGTCGCCACCCTGTTGCGCGAACTGGTCGGCGCGGCGGCACCGCCCGCGATGGCTGCGCCGCAGGACCGTCTGCTGCGTCCGACCTCGACCAAGCTCCGCGGTACCGGTCTTGCCGGCATCGGCCAGCCGCCGGCCGATGCCGACGCGCGTCGCGACGCCGGCGAGATCGCGCCGCTGCAGCCGGTCGCACCCGCCACGGACGCCGGGCCGGGCGCGCGCATCGTCGCCGACACCTTCCGCAACGCGGTCATCGTGCGCGACTCGCCGGATCGCATCGGCATGTACGACCGCCTGATCCAGTCGCTCGACGTCGAGCCGCAGATGGTCGAGATCGAGGCGACGATCATCGATGTCGACAAGGGCAGGATGAAGAACCTCGGCGTCGACTGGCGCTACCGCAACAATGGCGGCCGCGGCGAAGTCGACTTCCTGCCCAACGAGACCCTGCCGAACTCGGTCAAACCGAATTTCGTCGGAGCGATCAACGGGCGCGCCGCCAACGGCACGCAGAGCCGCACCGACAACATCGACACGCTGAACCAGCTCGCCGGCTTCCAGCTCGGCGCGATCATCGGCGACTCGTCGCGTTTCCTGCTGCGCATCAACGCGCTCTCCACCGACAACGTGACCAATGTCGTCGCGCGCCCGCAGGTCGTCACGCTGAACGATACCGAGGCCGTCATCGAAAACAGCCAGACGATCTACGTCCCGGTCGCCGGTGCCTACGATGTCGATCTGTTCAATGTGGTGGCCGGCACCGTGCTTCAGGTGACGCCGCACATGATTTACGAGAACGGCCTGCGCCGCATCCGCATGATGGTGCAGATCGAAGACGGCAGCGTCGTCGTCCAGCAGAGCGCATCGAATGGCCAGAACGTCAACATTCCGCTGGTCACGCGCAAGGCGGTCAATACGCAGGCGCTGATCGACGAGGGGCAGAGCCTGCTGCTCGGCGGTCTCATCTCGGACACCGATACCAACAACACAAACAAGATTCCGGTGCTCGGCGACATTCCGCTGCTCGGCAACCTGTTCAAGAAGGCCCAGAAGAATCGCGAACGCGTCGAGCGCCTGTTCCTGATCACGCCGCGCCTGCTTGCGGCGAACCGGATCACCAGCCAGGACGTGCCGAGCACACCGGGCGTGAACATCGACCAGATCCGCATGGATCAGGAAGCGCGTGATCATGCCCAGCTGCCGTGGGCGTCGGATGAAGAGAAGGCGCGCCAGGGGCAGAGCGGCCAGGTCACGCCATCGACATCGACGAAGCCGTCCGCTGCGCCGCCAACGGCGCCTGCTTCCAAACCAGCGGCCGCCGCTGCGGCCGGAGGAGTGCACTGATGCATGTCTGGGCGCAACGCAAGCGTGCCGATGCCGCTGACGCCGCGGCTTCGGCAAAGCGTGCCGCCGGAACCGACGTCTGGGCGCTGCGCGTCCTCGGCGGCATGCACGCGGGCGCCGAACGCAAGCTGCAGCAGAGCGGCCTGCTGATGATCGGGAGCAGCGACGACTGCGACATCATCTTCGGCGACGCGGGCGTCGCCGCGCATCACTGCATCGTCAGTCATACCGACGGCGAGCTGTCGATCCGCGCGGTCGATGCCGACGTGCGCATCGACGACCGCGTGCTGCATCCCGGCGATCCGCAGGGCATCTCGCCCTTCGCCCTGGTGCATATCGGCGGCGCCTGCTTCGCCACGGGGCCGCACTGGAGCGACCGCTGGCAGACCGTGCTCGCGAAACTCGGGCCATCGGCGGCGACGACCGGCGCCGAGCAGCCCGCACGCTCGCGCGGCGGCGGCAAGATCGCGACGCTCAGCGTGGCCCTGGTACTCCTGCTCGCCAGCACCGGGGCGCTCGTGCTCGCCCAGCACAATGCAAAGCCGCCGGCGCAGGTGGCGCCGGCACCGGTGCGCGACGCGGAACTCAAGGATCTGGTCGCGTCGCTTGGCTACAACGGCCTCAATGTGACCGCCGGTAGCGACGGCGGCCTGGTCGTCAACGGCTACGTCGAAAGCGACAAGGACATGGAGAATCTGCGCGCAGTATTGATGGAGCACGGACTCAACGCGACGGTCGATGCGAAGAGCGGACCGCACATTGCCGACGACCTGAAGGAAATCTTGCGCATCAGCGGTTTGCGCGCGACCACGAAGTGGGATGGCAACGGCCATGTGCTGGTGAGCGCGCACCTCGGCGACGAGAAGGAATGGAATGCGTTCCTTTATTCCAGGTCGATGCAGGAGTTCAACAAGAAGCTGCACCTGCTGGTCGACAAGCAAAATCTCGATCCGGTCGCGGCCGAAGAGAAGAAAGTGCCCGACGGCAAGCGCATCCAGCGCGTCGTCGACGGTATCGATCCCTATCTGATCAGTGCCGATCAGTCGCGCTACTACCCAGGCGCGCAGCTGCCGCGTGGCAGCACGTTTATCGGCCTCGACAACGGCGAAGTTCTTGTCCGCGATGATGCGGGCAACATCCAGCGTCTGACGCGCGAAAGCGTGGTCGGCGCTTCATCACCCTGAAGGAGACGACGATGAGCGGCAACAATGTGAATCTGATGTTGGGCGGCGGCACACCGGTGACGGCGCCTCCGACGAGCGGGTCGTTCAATCCGGTCGGCACGACGCTGCCGGGTCCGGTCAGCGATACGACCGCGAAGAGCTGGTTCGAGGCAATGGCCAAGGCTTGGGGCCAGATTCTCGACAAGCAGGCGCAGGAAATCACCGACCTGTCTTCGCAGATCGGCGACAACGGCCAGGATCAGCCGTCCACCCTGACCCTGCTGACGGCGGCGTCGTTGAAGATGCAGTTCATGTCGACGAACTCGGCGACCTCGATCAACGCGACGGGCCAGGCCCAGGATACGTTGGCGCGCAAGCAGTAATTCGTCATGCCGGGGACGCGTGCGCGCAGGTACGCGCGCTACGCAGCGGAAAGATGCGACGCCGGTCATCGGGCGGCCTGATCATGGGCCGCTCCGGTCGGCAGTCGCGACGATGCCTGTACCGGCAACCTGCCGGGCAACGCGTCGCTATCCGCGCCCCGGCGCAGCAGCTATGGGAGAGGAGCGCTTTCATGACACCGATCCAGTCGATAGACGTCGCGGCGTTGACCGCGACATCGCAAGTCGCAGGGCCGCAGACGCAGGTACAGGTCTACGACGTTGCTCGTTTCCAGGAAGCCTATGCGAACGCGGCCAAGCCTGCCGCGGCCGCGGCGACAACGGCGGTCGAGCCGATGTCGCCGGGCTTCAAGGTGGTGCTGCAGAACTTCGAGTCGCTGAACGGACAGGTCGGCAATCTGGGCGATCTTGCCAGCAGCATCCAGGCGGGCAGGGAACCGACGCCGAGCGAGATGCTCAACCTGACCGTCAAGTGCCACGAATTCATGTTCCACGCAGAGCTGACGTCGAACGTTGCCAACCGCACGTCCGATGGCGTGCAGCAGTTGTTCCGCCAGCAGTCCTGAGGTGAACCCCATGCACCCGCCATTCCAGAACCAGGCCGCCCGACCCAGCCCGCGGAGGCCGCGTGCACTGCGTCCTCTCGTCGTGCTGCTGATCGCGGCAGGACTCGCGGGCTGCATGGGCGATTCGCAGACCCTGTATTCGCACCTCGACGAGCAGCAGGCCAACGAAGTGTCCGCTGCGCTGCTGCGTGCGAACATCAATGCCGACAAGCGCCAGGCCGATCGCGCGATGGATTGGAGCGTCCTCGTCGCCAAGCGCGATCTGCCCTCCGCCATGGCGATCCTGGTTGCGAGCGGACTGCCGCACAAGGCGCATCAGTCGATGGGCGAGGTCTTCAAGAAGGAAGGCTTCGTCGCCTCGCCGACCGAGGACAAGGCACGCTACCAGTTCGCGCTCAGCGAAGAACTTTCCAGCACGCTGCAGAAGATCGATGGCGTGGTCAGTGCGAGCGTGCACGTCGCACTGCCGGATCACGACCTGATCGGCGGCAAGGCCGACTCCGCCTCGGCATCGGTCGTGATCGTGACCGAGCCCGGCGCACACGTGCAGGATCGCGAAACCGACATCAAGGCGATCGTCAAGGATGCGGTCGAAGGTCTCGACAACCCGGATCGGGTAACCGTGAAATTCTTCACGCGCGCGACGCTGCCGGATCTGCCGGCGGCGTCGAGCGCGACGAACACCGATGCACAGAACGACCTGATCCGCTTCGCCGCGCGCTCCGACATCACGCGCGGACTGCTGGTCGCTTTTGCCGGCCTGACCCTGCTCGCCGCGATCCTGCTGCTGTGGCGCAGCCGCGCGACGCTGGCGGCGATGCTGGGCGTGCGCCGCGAGACGACCGGCGAGGATCGCCGCCATGGCGGCTGACGCGCACTGGATTGCGTTGCTGAAGTCGACTGTCGACGGCGCCCACGCGTCGCGCTTCAGCGACGCCACGCCGGCGCTGGTCGAGCATGCGCGCAGTTCCGCGCTTGGCCGCCGCATGTTGGCGCTGCGTCTCGAAAGCGAGGCGCCGGCGCTGTTCAATCTGCCTTCGGCGGCGAACGACCCGGCCTGGATCGAGCATCATCCGGCCGCGCTGTTCTCCGGTGAACGCCTGCGCGGCGCGGCGCTCGATCTCGGTGCACTGGCTTTTTCACCGGCCCTGCGTGCGCGCGTCGAACGCAGCGAAGTGCTGCGCCTGCGCGAAGCGGTCGGTGCGGCGCGCCTGTCGTTTGCGCTCTCCACCGATCCCTGGCGCGGCGGCCTGCCCGATGCCGTGCGCCACTGCGCGCTCGCCGGCCTGGCGCGCGTACTGCACGATGCCGAAGCGATTGCCGAACTCGTGCGTCAACGCGGCCGCATCGAACTGTTCACCTTCGCGTCTGCCCGGCATCCGTTGTTCGGCGAACGCGTGGCTCTGGCTTTTCCACCGGTGACCGCCGGCGAGCGCCGCGATGTCTGGCTGCCCGCGGCTACCGTGGCGCACTATCTCGAAGCGGCCGGCGAAAGCGCCGCGGGAGCGCATCTGTGAGCGCCGCGGTCATCGACCTCAAGCGCTACGCGCTCGGCATCGCCGCTCCGGTCATTCCAGCCGCGGCGTGGCTGCCGCTCAGTCGCGCGCAGGAGCTGGTCGACCAGGCCAATCACGCGCTGCAGCAGCTGGATGCCGAACTCGCCGCCGAGCACGCGCGGGCTTACGAACGCGGGCACGAGGAAGGACGCCGCGCGGCGCTCGACCAGTTCGCCGCGGCGACCGCCGCGCTGCACGCGGCACGCGACCAGCTCGCCACGCAGATGCGTACGCAGCTGACCGAACTCGCGGTGGCCGTGGTCGAGCGCATCGCACCGTCGCTCGGTGCGGACAAACTGGTGCCGTTTCTCGCCGGCGAAGCGGTGCGCCAGCTCGCGTTCGAGCCGAACCTGATCGTGCGCGTGCATCCCGACGTCGCCGAGCCGACCCGGCAGCAACTGCTCGTCGAAGGCCTCAGCCTCGCCGGCGCACCGACCTTCGAAGTGATCGCGTCGCCGGAGTTCGGGCAGTTCGACTGCGTGATCGAGACCGAAGGCGGCGTCGTGCGCGCGGGATTGCGCGAGCAGCTCGAACAGGTGCGCACCATCCTGGCGGTCGCGCAGCAGGAAAGTACGCCCGATACGAATGTCGCAGTGCCGTCGCCGGAGCCGGGTCCCGATGCCGCTGCTTGACGACCTCGCAGCCGCCGATGCGGGCGCAGCAGGCGCTACGCAGCCGTTGCTGCGCGCGCTCGCGAATCACGAAACGCTGCAGCGCGTCGGCCGCGTCGCCGAGGCCTATGGCACGCTGGTGCGCGTGACCGGCATCAATGCCGCGATCGGCGAGCTGTGCGTGCTGGAACAGGCCGACAGCGGCTTCAGTCTGCCGGCGGAAGTCGTCGGCATCTCGCGCGCACATACCTTGCTGACGCCGCTCGGCCCGCTCGAAGGCATCTCGGCGGCGACCACGGTCACCGCCACGGGTCGCCAGGCGAGCGTGCCGGTCGGTCCGGGCCTGCTCGGCCGTATCCTCGATGCGCACGGCGAACCGCTCGACGGTTTCGGTCCGCTCGACGTGCGCCAGCGTGCGTCGGTCTATGCGGCATCGCCCAATCCGCTGACGCGTCGGCTGATCGAACAGCCTCTGGCGACCGGCGTGCGAGCGATCGATGGCGTGCTCAGCGTCGGCGAAGGCCAGCGCCTCGGCATCTTCGCGACGGCCGGCGGCGGCAAGAGCACCTTGCTCGGCATGCTCGCGCGCGGCGCGCAGAGCGATGTCAACGTGATCGTGCTGGTCGGCGAGCGCGGCCGCGAAGTGCGTGAATTCATTCACGACAGTCTCGGTCCGGAAGGTCTGCGACGCAGCGTCGTCGTGGTGGCGACATCCGATCGCCCCGCGCTCGAGCGCAGCCGCGTCGCCTACGTCGGTACCGCGATCGCCGAATATTTCCGCGACCAGGGCTTGCGCGTACTGCTGATGATGGACTCGGTCACGCGCTTCGCACGCGCGCTGCGCGATGTCGGCCTCGCGATGGGCGAGCCGCCGACACGCCGCGGCTTCACGCCGTCGGTGTTCTCCGCGCTGCCGCGTCTGTTCGAGCGCGCCGGCAACAACGACCGCGGCACGATCACCGCGTTCTACACCGTGCTGATCGAGGAGGAGGAAGGCGGCGATCCGATCGGCGAGGAAGTGCGCTCGATTCTCGACGGCCATATCTATCTTTCGAAGAAGCTCGCCGCGGCGAACCACTATCCGGCGATCGACGTGCTCGCCAGCGCCAGCCGCGTGATGCCACGCGTGACCACGCCGGAGCATCTGCATGCGGCGGGATTGCTGCGGCGCTACCTGGCCAAGTACCGCGACATCGAATTGCTGCTTCAGCTCGGCGAATACCGTACCGGCAACGATCCCGAAGGCGATATCGCCGTCGGCAAGATCGCGCAGATCAACGATTTCCTGCGCCAGCCGGCCGACACTCTCGACGACTACACCGATGCCGTCACCCGCCTGACCGGGATGTTCCAATGAAAAGCTTTCCTCTCGAACCGCTGAGCCGCGTGCGTGCACTCCGCCTGGAGGCCGCGCAACGCCTTGTCGCCGAGCGCCGCGCCGAGCTGGCCCAGACGGAGAATCGTCGCGACCAGGCGCTGCAGGCGCGCTCCGATGTCGTCGACCGGCGCAGGCATCACCAGCGCGCCTGCGAAGTGGCGATGAACGCGTCGGACCAGCTGGTGGCCGACTGGTTCGAGCGCGCCGAACGCCATCGCGCATGGCTCGACAATGAAATCGTCAAGAACGATGCGTTCGTCGCCACGGCGGAACAAGAAGTGGTCAAGGCACAGCGGCGCCTCGAAGAGGAAATCGCGGCACTGCGTCGCCTGCAGGCGAAGTTCGATGCATTGCAGACATTCCGCGGCGATTGGCAGCGCGGCCAGCAGCGCGAACAGGAAAAGCGCGAGGAGCGCGACGGCGAGGAACTCTACCGCGCGCCGGCCGCGATCATGAGGTGAGTCATGTGGGTCAGTGATTCGACATCGAGCCAGGCCGCGCAGCGTCAACGTCGTCACGCAGCCGAAGAAAAGCAGCGCGTCGACCGCGTCGCGAACGAAATCGCCGTACGCGAGGAAGGTGCGGTGCGGCAGGCCGGCGAAGCGCCAACGCGCGAGGAAGTGCATCGCTTCCGCGTCCTGATGCAGGCGCGCGGCACCTCGCAAGACACGGCCACCCGGACGCCGACGCGCGAAAGCGCGGACACGCGCCCCACCCAGGCAGGCGCGGACGCGCTGCCGCCATCGACGCCGCCGACGATCGCGGATCGGTTTCGCGCCCTGTTCCAGCGAACGGCAGATGCGCCGCCGCAGTCGCAGCCTTCCGCGGAAGGCGAGCATGATGTCGATGAACGTCCGGCGGCGGTACCGACGCCGCAGGTCGGCGCCAAGCCCGATGGCATGGCTGGCGGCGGCAACACCGGAGCCCGTCCGACCTCGACTGCGGATGAGGGGCGTGCCGACGCTGCGACATCCGACAGCGACACGCCGAAGCCGATGCCCGCGGAGGCCTCGAAAATCGCCGACGGCGACGGTCGGCGCGCGCAGGACGCGCGTACGCCCGTGGTGACGCGCAAGCACGACGACGGTGCGGCCGATGCCACGCAGCGCGCGGCGCAGCAGGTGGCGCGCGGTGAAGTGCAGACGCCGGCGATCGTACGCAAGCCGCACGGCGACGACACGGCCGCGGGCGACGGCGACGCGCTCTCGCGGCCGATGAATTCAATCGCACTGCCGTCGATGACGCCCGCGGACATGGCGCCGCCGCAGCAGCGGATGCCCGATGCGCCCCAGCAGATGGCCGCTACGGCGGGCCTGGTCGCGCCGGCATTGGCGGAGCTGATCCAGAAGCACGTCAAGCAGATGCTGGTCAGCGATACGCGCGGCTCGGGCCCGCGTTCGCGCGAGCTGCTGCTGCGCATGGAGAGCGATGTGCTGCCGGGCACCGACCTCTGGCTGACGCGGACCGACAGCGGCTGGCGGATGCGGGCGGACGTGCGTTCGCGCGATGCGTACGACACCCTGCTCGCCAATCAGGACGACCTGATCCAGCGCTTCGCCGACAGCGCGCTCGGCGAACTGTCGATCGATCCGGTGTTCCACGGCTGATCCGTTTGCGCGCGCCGTTCGCCGGCGCGCGCCCGTTCCCCGCACACGCGACAAGGGTATTCCCTAGCTAGGGATAGTCCCGACTGTCGGGATGCCGGACGAATCCGCAGACTTGTCCCCGTATTCAAACCAACCCATGGGGGGCGTCATGTCCATTCTTGGAAATTTTGCCGAAAATACACAATTTCGCGGTGGCATCGAAGGCTCGCTGAGCCGCACCGACCCGAGCCTCGGCGCGACGCGC
Source organism: Dokdonella sp. (assembly GCA_036398455.1). Lineage (GTDB taxonomy): Bacteria > Pseudomonadota > Gammaproteobacteria > Xanthomonadales > Rhodanobacteraceae > Dokdonella_A. The sequence continues at coordinate 3,324 of DASWPR010000587.1, read as the reverse complement.
GTGCGCGCGACGCTCGACTCGGTCGATCCGAGCCGCCTGTCGACGCAGGAAAAGAACGTCCTGCTGTCGGTCACCAACAACCTGTCCGCCGACGGCTACATCAGCAATTCCGATGCGGACACGATCACCGGCCTGATCCACAACTTCGAGTCCACCGGCCGCTTCGTCGACACCCTGCTCGGCGGCAACAACGGTCGTCTGCAGATGCCGGCCGGGCAGAACTACACGCCGTCGCCGGTCGCGGCGCAGGCGCAGCAGCATCCGAGCCATCCGATGTTCGGCGGCCTGCTCGGCTTCGTCGTCGACAAGGTCGTGCAGACGTTCAAGGACGCGCTGTTCACCGGTGCCGCCAAGGGCATGCTCGGTACCTGCGACGGTTGCGCGAACCAGCAGACGGTGAGCAACGCGCTCGACAGCGCGAACCTCGCCAAGCTCAGCCCGGGCGAGCGCGGCAAGGTGCTGTCGATGATCGGCTTCGCCTCGATGGACGGCCATATCAGCAAGCTGGAATCGAATGCGATCACCGACTACCTCAACCGCGCGCAGGGCATCCGCCCGCAGGCGCAGCCGAACTGGACCGTGCAGCAGAACGGCGGCCAGGCGCACATCGATCTCGGCAACTACACGCTCGATCTCGATGAGGGCAATTCGCAGTTCATCCTGACCAACAAGCAGACCGGCGAGACGACGAAGGTGTGGGGCGACCCGCACATGGTCGTCGACGGAAAGCCGGTCGGCGACTTCTACGGCACCACCACGCTGAACCTCGACGACGGCACCAAGATCACGATCAACACGACGCCGTACAACGCCGGCAACGGCATGACGCTGTCGAGCGAGCTGGTCATCACGCAGGGCAGCAAGGCGATGGTCGTGCAGGGCCTGGACCAGAATACGCTCGGCGACCTGAAGATCGGTCAGGTCGCGAATGGCGGCCAGTTCGTCGATGTGATCAACAACTACGGCGTCGATATCTACGAGAACCCGCAGGGCAGCGGCTGGCTGCATTTGGCCAGCGGCGGCTTTCTGCAGGCGGTCGACGCGAACTTCCTCAACGGCATCCGCTAGATCGAACGAACGGTCCGTGCCGAAGATTCGCGCTGCCAGCAGCGCGAATCTTCGGGAAGCGACTCAGGCGTGCGGCGGGCGCACTGTCTGCCGCTACAGGCCATGCCGACGAACGTCACCGGCTTCGAAACGTCACCGGCTTCGGGGTGTTGCCAGGTTCCCGTCGTGCGACGCCGAGGCGATGCGCGCCGTTCGATCTGGCCGCGTTCTCGCGAATTGACTCGACACGCAGTCAGCGGTTTGACACGGATCGGGTCGCTGTGGATCTGATCGACGTGGATCGGATTGACAGGGATCGGACTGCCGACGCGCGCGAGACAGGCATCGGCATCGCATGCGTTCGCGCGCAGCCAGTGCGGCCTGCCGTCGCAGGGTCCGCTGAAATGCAAGGTTGATCGCTCCGCACCCATTCAAGCGGCGACGCGAGCGTCGTTGCCTGCGCATCCTGGATGATCCCGATGCAGCCGCCGGCCACGCCGTGCGCGCGAGGTTCGAGTGCGACCCGGAGCCGATGGGCGCTGCCAGCGAACCGTCTATCGCGGCGTGGCGACCGATGACATCGGCTTTGAATCGAGCGCACGATGTCGTGCCTGCCGCCTCCTGCCTGCTGGTCAGCGCCTGCGTGGTCGCGCCATGACCTGCAGAGTGCGCAGTGCGACCGTCGGGCATCGCCGTGTCACGGCGCCCATCGATAGGTGATGCCGAGCAGCCATTGCCGGGCGACGGCAGCCGCGTTGAGACCGGCACGGTAGCCGACATCGAAATCGAGGCCGGGACGCGCGGTGTAGATCACGCCGGCGAGTGCCACCGCGGGCCATTCGCGGCGGCGCGGATCGGGATTCGAGTCGGCCCCCGCATCGACGACCAGGAGCAGGCTTTCGCTCGCGGCGAACAGTGCGGCGGCGGAGGCGTGATAGACATCGGCACGCAAGCCGGAGTCGGCCGGGTTGCGCAGATAGCCGAGATTGGCGTCGAGCGTGAACGGCTGCGCATCGACGGTCGCGACCAGCAGCGCATGCGCGGACGTCTTGCCGTGCGGCAAGCCGAGGCCGTCTTCGCCGGTCGGCACGTCGAGGCCGGCGCGCAGCGCGAGCGACAGCGGGGCCGCGCCGTAGAAGCGCCATTTGAAATCGAGATTGGTATCGCCGAAGCCATGCATGCGGCCGTCGACCGGGTCGTCGTTGGCCAGCCACGACGGCTGCACGATCAAGTCCAGCGACGGCATCACGCCGTAGGACAGCTGCGGCTGGAACAGGAACGAACGCGCACCGTCGTCCTTGCTCCACGCATAGCCGAGTTCGAGCTCGGCATTGCCGGTGCCCTGCGTGCCGGTGTCCTCGCTGAGCATCGGATGGCCTGCGCGCGCGCACGGCGCCATACCCGCGAGCGCCATCGCCAGCAGGAAGGCCGCCGCGCCCATCGACGTTGCGAATCTGTCGCGAGCCGTCCGCATATCGTTCCCTCAATCCGAAGGCACACGCTGCGCAGCCACGGTAGTCGCGTGAAAAGACAACGCGATGACGACCGACGCCGGATTGTCACGCCGCGATGACACGATGCCAGGCCAGCAATTCCGTCTCGATGGGTACGCGTCCGATGCCGGCGGCAAGGTTTTTCATGTGTGCAGTGCTGGCGGCGCTGCTCGGACTCGCCGCGCTGCGGCTGCCGTGTGCGGCGGCGGCCGACCTCCGCGCCGATCTCCGCGGTGCCGGCGCAACGTTTCCCGCGCCGGTGTACGCGGCATGGGCCGCCGCCTACCTGCGCGAAAACGGCGTCAGCGTCGCCTACGATGCGATCGGCTCCGGCGCCGGCATCGAGCGCATCGAACGTGGCGAAGTCGACTTCGGCGCGACCGACGCGCCGCTGCCGGCGGACGAGCTCACACGTCGCGGCCTGGTGCAGTTCCCGGTCATCGTCGGCGGCGTCGTGCCGGTCATCAACATCAGCGGCATCAAACCGGGCCAGCTCAAGCTCACCGGCGGGACGATCGCCGGGATCTATCTCGGCACGATCCGCAAATGGAACGACCCGCGCATCGCCGCGCTGAATCCCGATCTGGCCTTGCCGGATGCGAACATCACCGTCGTGCATCGCAGCGATGCCTCGGGGAGTTCGCTGCTGTGGACGGACTACCTCGCGCGCTCCAGCGCGCAATGGCGCACGCAGGTCGGCAGCGCGCTGCGCCCCCGTTGGCCGGCCGGCGTCGGCGGCGACGGCAACGAGGGCGTCGCTGCGTATGTGCAGCGCACGCGCTTC
>DASWPR010000586.1:0-3887 GCA_036398455.1 Dokdonella sp. | reverse complement strand
CGCTCCCGCTCGCGAGCGTCTCGCTGCGCGGATCGAGACCGCGCGCGCGCAGCTCGTCGGAAAAGCTCGTCAGATGCGAGAACGGGCGCACGATGCGCGCGCTGACGAAGGTGCCCGAACCCTGCCGCTGCACCAGCAGCCCATCGGCCACCAGGCCCTCGATCGCCTTGCGCACGGTGACCCGCGAGACCGCATGCTGCTGCGCCAGTTCGCGCTCGCCGGGCAAGGCCAGGCCCGGCGTCAGCGCACCGCTTTCGATCTGCCGCTGCAACGTGCTGCGCAGGTCGAGATAGGCGAGCGGGCGGAGGGAGGCGACGGTCATCCAATGACTATACCAGTTAGATACCAGTTAGGTCCAGGCGCTGGCCGGAGCCATCGCGGACAGGGTCGCCGGATCAGGCTCTCGCGTCGGCAAAGCAGCGTGTTCGGCGCTGGCCGCGCACTGCTTTTCGCCGGCGCGATAGCCGGGCGGCCCGGGTTGGGTGCACGATCGACGGAACGCCGACGAGCGTGCGCCGCGGGCATCGCGGATCGCCCGCCGGCGGCATCCCTTCCTTCCGAGTCTTCGCCATGAAACGACCTGCCGCGGCATCCGACCCATCGAGCGCGTTCCGAGCGCTGGGGCTGGCGCCTGCCGAAGAGAGGTTCTACCGCATGCTGCTGCCCGGCGGGGGCGCCACCGTGGCCGAGATGTCGAAGCGTCTGGGCGTGTCGCTGCGCGTCGGCAGCCGGGTGCTCGGCGCCCTCGAGGCAAAGGGCTTCGTGACGCACTCGCCGGAGGAAGTGCAGCGCTATTCGGCGGTGCCGCCGGACATCGCCGCGGACGTGCTGATCGCGCAGCGGCAGAGCGAACTGCATCGGGCGCGCGCCGCCATGGTGGCGCTGCGCGAAACGGCCGACGACGGACGCAAAGGGCGCCGCGGCGAGGAACGCGTCGTCGAGATCCTCAGCCGGCAGACGGCGACGCAGATGTTCCTGCATTCGCTCGCCGCCACGCGCAGCGAGATCCTCGGCCTGGAGCGCATGCCGATGCTGGTGTCGACCACGGACAAGATGGACGAACGCGTCGTCGCCTGCCTTGCGCGCGGAGTCCGCTGCCGCGCGATCACCGACAGCGAACTGCTGAACTCGCCGGGGACGCTGAATCGTCTTCGCATCGCCACGCAGGCCGGCGAACAGTTCCGCATTTTTCCCTCGTTGCCGTTCAAGCTGGTGGTGTTCGACCGCCGCGTCGCGATCCTGCCGCTGGACCTGGCCAGGCCCGACGGACCGGTGCTGCTGGTGCGCACCTCGTCGCTGCTCGACGCGCTGTGCGAAATGTTCGAGATGTACTGGAACGCTGCGGCGCCATTCGTCGCGGGAATGGCCGGCGCCACCGCGGGCGGCGACACGGAAGCGCAGCCGCCGCATGCGGATGGCCTGCTGCACTTGCTCGCCTCCGGCATGAACGACAAGTCCATCGAGCGCGAACTGGCGATGTCGCCGCGCACGCTGGCGCGCCGCATCGGCGAACTGACCCGGCGCCTCGGCGCCAGCACGCGCTTCCAGGCGGGCTGGCTCGCCGCACAGTCGATGCATGCGAAAGGCAGCGCGCCCGATCGCTAGCGCGGCGTCGCCGCGGCGTGGCAGGTTTCTGCCAATGCCAGAAACCTGCCGCTGAACTCCCTTGATGCCGCTTCGCCGCGCGGCGCACAGTCGGTCGGCGGCCGCGCATCTGCAGCGGCCGCGTTTCACCACCCTTTTCAAGTCATCCTTGCGCTGCGATCGGCAGCGTCATGCGCCGACGCCAGGCGCTGATGCGCCCGCTTCTCGCAAGGCCATCCGCACATCGCCCGGCGCATGCGCCGAACCGCAGGATCGAACCTTACGATGGCTCCTTTCCACCATTCACCCGACACGCGCAGCGTTTCGCCTCGCCGCATTCGCATCCTGCTCCGCTCGATCGCATTCCAGATGGCAGTCGCATTGCCGTTCTGCGCACCCTCGGCCGCAGCGGCGGCGACGCTTCCCGACACGCCCGACCGCACCGTCGTGACCGACGGCGAAGTCCACGCGATCGTGCGCGCCGGCGACACGCTGTACATCGGCGGACTCTTCACGCGCGTCGGTCCACGCACGGGTCCGGGCGTCGAACTCGGACTCGACGGCACCCGCCACAGCGGCCTTCCCGATGTCTCGGGCGCAGGCCCCAGCCTGATCGCCGGCATCGGCGCCGGTCTGCGTGCCGTGATCGCCGACGGCGCCGGCGGCTGGTATGTCGGCGGATGCTTCAGTCACGTCGGCGCGATCGCGCGGACGAATCTTGCGCATATCCTGCCCGACCACACGCTCGATCCGGCCTTCCTGCCGCAGATCGACGGTGTCGTCGATGCCCTGGCGCTTGCGGGTTCGACGGTCTACGTCGCAGGCTCGTTTTCCAGCGTCGGCGGCCAGGTGCGAAACAACATCGCCGCAGTCGATGCCGGTACCGGCGGCGTCAAGGCGTTCAATCCGAATGCAGACGGCGAAGTGCTGGCGCTCGCGGTATCCGGCGATGGCGCCATCGTCTACGCGGGCGGCAGCGGATTCGGCACGATCGGCGGTCTGCCGCGAGCGTCCCTCGCCGCGCTCGATGCGAGCGACGGCAGCGCGACGACGACGTTCGATCCGAATCCGACGGGATTCAGCGGCGGCATCGCACTCATCGATGCGCTCGCGATCTCCGGGTCCACGCTGTATGTCGGCGGTTCCTTCGTGGAGATCGCCGGCGTCGCGCGCGCAAGCATCGCAGCGCTGAGCCTCGGCGGTGCTTCCGACGGCGCCGCCGTCGCGGGTTTCGATCCGAGCCCGAGCTACTTCGGCTGTTCGTTCTGCAGCAATATCGCGGCCCTGGCGATCTCGGGATCGACGCTCTACGCGGGAGGATCGTTCGACACGATCGGCGGCCAACCACGCAGCAACCTTGCCGGCCTCGATGCCGTCGCCGGCACGACGACCCCCTTCGATCCCGCGCCGAACGCGAATATCCTTTCGCTGGCCGCCGCGGGTTCCACCGTGTATGTCGGCGGCGGCTTCACCCTGATCGGCGGGCAGCCGCGCGACTACATCGCCGCGCTCGACGCCGCCAGCGGCAGCGCGAGCGCGTTTGCGCCCGATACCAACGGCACCGTCGCGGCGATCGGCGTTTCCAGCGACGCGGTGTACCTGGGCGGGCAATTCAGTTCGCTCGGCGGCGTCGAGCGCGATGGACTGGCGGCCGTCAGCGCCATCGATGGCACGGTGACATCGTGGGATCCGGCGGCGCAAGGCTCCAATGGCGGCTCGGCCACCATCAATGCGCTGGCCTTGTCCGATTCGATTCTCTACGTCGGCGGCTACTTCACCGCGATCGGTGGCGAGCAGCGCTCCAATATCGCCGCGCTGACGATCGCCGACGCCACCGCGACGGCATGGGCGCCGGAAGCCGATGGCGTGGTGCAGACCCTGGCGGTGTCCGGTCCTCTCCTCTACGTCGGCGGCTCCTTCATCCATATCGGCAGCGGCGGCGACCAGCGAATTTTTCTCGCTGCGGTCAACGCGGCCGATGGCACGGCGACCGCTTGGAATCCAAACCCCGACAGCACGGTGTCGGCGCTCGTCGTCTCCGGCGACGTGGTGTACGTCGGTGGCAACTTCCTCGACATCGGCGCCGATTCGCACGTGCGCGCCTGCATCGCGGCGATCGGCGTGGCCGACGGCAATGCGACGAACTGGGATCCGAACGCCGGTCCCAACTGCAGCGTGCTGGCCCTGTCGCTGGCGGCTTCGACGCTTTATGCCGGCGGCAACTTCACCTCGATGCACGGCGCGCCGCGCAACAATATCGCGCAGATCAGTCTTGCCGACGGCAGCGTGACGAGCTTCGATCC
>DASWPR010000585.1:0-1808 GCA_036398455.1 Dokdonella sp. | reverse complement strand
GACGCGCTTGGCGAGCATCTTGCCGCGCACCGTATCCTTGACCGCATCGAGCGGAATCGGCGTCGACGGCTTGTGCTCGGCGATGCGCACGGCGACGACATGGTTCGGACCCACGTCGATCGGATCGGAGTTGTTGTTCTGCACCAGCACGGCATCGGAGAACGCGGCCTTGGCGACGGCCGGATTGCCGGCGATGCCTTCGCCGCCGGTACGCGCGAACAGCGCGGTCTTCTCCACCTTCAGGCCGAGCTCCTTCGCCGCCGGTTCCAGCGATGACGGATCCTGATAGACCAGGTCGGTCAACTTGCCGGCCTTCTCGGCGTACACGCGCTCCTTCTCGGAATCAGCGTACTGCTTGGCGAGCTCCGGCTTGACCTCGTCGAACGTGCGCGTCTTGCCCGGGCGGACATCGCGCAGATCGATGATGTGATAGCCCTCGCTGGTCAGGATCGGCGCGGATACCTCGCCTTTCTGCAACGCGAACAGGGCCGTCTCGAACGCCTCGTCGGTGGTGCCCTTGTCGAGCCAGCCGAGATCGCCGCCCTGGTTCTTCGAGCCGAGATCGTCGGAATTCTGCTTGGCGAGTTCGTCGAACTTCTTGCCGTCCTTGAGCTGCTTCCCGATGTCTTCGGCCTTCGCCAGCGCCTGCTTCTGGTCGTCCGGTCCGCCCTTGCCGCCGACCTTGACCAGGATGTGCGATGCCAGGCGCTGCTCGTTGGTGACGAAGCGCGCCTTCTCCTTCTCGTAGCGCTCCTTCAGGACGCTGTCGTCCGGCGTCAGGTTCACCTCGAGCTTGGAGCCTTCCAGTTCGATGTACTCGAGCGACACGCGCTCGGGCACCATGAACTCCGCGGTGTGCGCCTTGTAGTACGCGTCGATATCGGCATCGGAAACCTCGGTGCTCTGCGGCGCCGGCTTGTCGAGCTTGACGTAGCGGAAGTCGCGGCGCTGGTCCTTCAGGCGCAGATACGCATCGACTTCGTCATTGGTGACCAGCACGGTGGAGCCGACCTGCTGCGGCAGTTCGCGCACGCTGAGATCGTCGCGCACGCGCTGCTCGAAACTGCCCGGCGACATGCCCTGCGATGCGAGCAGCGCCTTGTACTGGTCGGGGTCGAACTTGCCTTCGCTCTGGAACGCGGGGATGCCGAGGATTTCCTGCCGGATGCGTTCCGGCGTGACCTGCACGCCGAGCTTGTCGTTCGCTGCCAGCAGCACTTTCTCGTCGACCAGCTGATCCAGCACCTGCTGCTTGATCTCGGGGCGATCGAGGAACGAGGCATCGGCCGCGGTACCCATCATCTGCAGCATGCGCTGGCGATACTGGTTGAAGCGGTCGCGGAATTCTTCCTGGGTGATCTTCGTGTCGCCGACCTTGGCCACGCTCGTATCGATGTTCGCGATGAAGTACGACTCGATGCCGAAGAACGAGAAGCCGATGGTGATCAGCACCAGAGCGATCTTCACGATCAGATCGGATTTCTTTCCGCGGAGAAGTTGCAGCATGAGTTGGAAACCTGTGGTGGTTGGACGCCCGCCCGCGACGGCAGCAGGCCGGCGGGACGCGAATTCTACGCGGTCGGCGGCCTGCGTTCGCGCAAACGATCAAAAGCAAGGGCGCCTTGCGGGCGCCCTTGCTGGATGGAATGGCCGTTGATCGGAAGACGCTGGGCGCCTTCGACCGGCTTCACGCATCGGCCCGGACCGGGTGACCCCGCTGCCGGAGCACTGAGCCGCTGCGGGCATACATGGTGGGTGCTGAGGGTTTCGAACCCCCGACCCTCGCCTTGTAAGGGCGACGCTCTACC
>DASWPR010000584.1:0-5213 GCA_036398455.1 Dokdonella sp. | reverse complement strand
TATCGCCGTGCGGATCGAGGGCGAGACGCAGGCTCGATTCCTCGCCGAGTGCGGCGGCCCAGTCGGCCATGCGCATCGGCTCGACCACTTCCGGCAGGCGGTTGCGGCCGCATTGCTCGCAGGCCGAGGCGATCACCGCTTCCCAATGCGACAGGCGACGTTCGGCGCGGCCTGCATCGAGCTTCACCTCGGTGCGGTCGGTGATCAGCGGCACGATGCGCGCGACGCCGAGTTCGGTCGCCTTCTGCAGGATCCAGTCCATCTTCTCGCCGCGCGCGATGCCCTGGCCGAGCGTGATGCGCAGCGGGCTCTCGCGATCGGGCGACGCAGCCGATTGCAGCACGCGCGCCTTGACCGAACGCTTCGCCAGCGAGGCCACCTCGCCGGCGTATTCGTCGCCGTCGCCATTGAACAAACGCACCGGATGGCCCGCGTCCAGCCGCAGCACGCGGGCGATGTGTTCGCCAGCCTGCAATGGCAGCTCCACTTCGCGGCCGGGGCGCAGCGGTTGCGGCACGTAGATGCGGGGAATGCGCATGGGCGTCTCCGTGGCGCTGTGATCGGTCGATTGTGCGCAAGCCGGGCGACAGATTCCAGACCGGATTGCGCCTCTTCGCACGCAGGATGGCCGGCTAACGTACACGCCGGTCAGCATCGGACCGCGTCGGCGGGAGGAGGTTCCGGATGGTCGCAGCGGCAGCGCGTCGCGTGGTTCGTGGCGTCGGCTTGCTCGTGCTGTTCGGTCTCGCGATCAGCTATGGGATCGCGCTGCTGCTGAGTGCGCCGGATCAGGAAACCATCGGCGCCCCACCGCGTGATCTCGACGCGCACGAGGTATCGTTTGCCAGCGGCTCCGGCGCGACGATTCATGGCTGGCTGATCGAAGGTCGCCCACATCGGGGCGCCGTCCTGTTGCTGCACGGCGTGCATGCGAACCGTCTCGCGATGCTGCCGCGCGCACGCTTTCTGTCGGCCGCCGGCTATGCCGTGCTGCTGATCGATTTCCAGGCGCACGGCGAAAGCATCGGCCGGAAGATCACCTTCGGCGTGCTCGAAAGCCGCGATGCGCAAGCGGCATTGGCGTACCTGCGCGAGAAGGCGCCCGGTGAACGCATCGGCGTGGTCGGCGTTTCGATGGGCGGCGCGGCGGCGCTGCTGGCCGAGCCGCCGCTTGCTGCAGACGCGTTCGTGCTGGAGCAGGTCTATCCGACCGTCGACGAGGCACTCGACAACCGGCTCCGCCTGTATCTGGGTTCGTCCGGTGCGCTGGCGGCGCCGCTGCTGCGCATCGAGATGAGCTGGCATCTCGGTCTCGATCCGGCGCAGTTGCGGCCGATCGATCGCATCGGCCGGTTGCATGCGTCGATGTTCGTCATCGCCGGCGACGCCGATCGCCACACGACGCTGGCGCAGTCGCGGGCACTGTTCGCCGCGGCAAACGAGCCGAAGCAGCTATGGATCGTGCCGGGCGCAGCGCACGTCGATCTGCATGCGCGCGTCGGCGCCGAGTACGAGCGGCGTGTGCTGGCCTTCCTCGAACGAACGCTGCGTGCCGGCGCTGCTCAGGACACCGCGCGCTCGATCCCCTCGCGCGCCGCTTCGACCATGACATCGATCTCGTCCGGCGTGATGCAGTAGGGCGGCATGAAGTAGACGACGTTGCCGAGCGGGCGCAGCACGACGCCGCGTTCCAGGCCGTGGCGGTAGACGCGCAGGCCGCGGCGTTCGGACGCGGCAAACGGTTCGCGCGTACGCCGGTCGCGCACCAGTTCCAGCGCGGCGATCATGCCGGTCTGGCGCACGTCGGCGATGTGCGGATGATCGGCCAGCGGCGCCAGCCTGGCGGCGAGATGCGCAGCCAGCGCGCGATTGCGTTCGAGCACGGGTTCATCGCGCAGCACCTGCAGGGTCGCCAGTGCGGCGCGGCAGGCGAGCGGATTGCCGGTATAGCTGTGCGAATGCAGGAACGCCTTGCCAGCGGCGTAGTCCGCATAGAACGCGTCGTACACCTCGGCCGTCGTCAGCACCGCGGACAACGGCAGCGTGCCGCCGGTCAGGCCTTTCGAAAGGCACAGGAAGTCGGGCGCGATGCCAGCCTGTTCGCAGGCGAACAGACTGCCGGTGCGGCCGAAGCCGACCGCGATCTCGTCGGCGATCAAGTGCACGTCGAACTCGTCGCAGAGCGCACGCAGGCCGGTCAGATAGCTTGCATCGTGCATGCGCATGCCGCCGGCACACTGCACCAGCGGCTCGACGATGATCGCGCAGGTCTCATGCGCATGGCGTTCGAGGATCGTACGCAGTTCGCCGAGGCGCCGCCGCGCGCAGTCGGCCGCGTTTTCGCCGGGTTCGCCTTCGTAGGCGTCCGGCGACGGCGCGAAGATCGGTTCGAGCAGCAGCGCTGCATACGTGCTTCGATACAGCGGCACATCGGTGACCGACAGCGCGCCGAGCGTTTCGCCGTGATAGCCGCCGGTCAGCGCTATGAAGCGTGTACGCGCGCCGCTGCTGTTTCCACTTTGAACATTCTTCCAGTAGTGGAAGCTGAGCTTCAGCGCGACTTCCACTGCGCTGGAGCCGTTGTCGGCGTAGAACACGCGCTTCAGGACGGCTGCTTCCGATGCCGCGGTTGCACCCTCCTGCGCTTCGGGCCTGTTTCCCCGTTGAGCGAACGAAGAGGAAGCGCGGCGGGGGGCGATGCGCACGAGTTCCTCGGCCAGTTCGATCGCTGGCGTATGGGTGAAACCGGCCAGCATCACGTGATCGAGGCGATCGAGCTGATCCTTCAGTGCGGCCACGATGTGCGGATGGCGATGACCGAGCAGGCAGGTCCACCAGGAGCTGACCGCATCGAGATAGCGCTTGCCGTCGTGGCCGTGCAGCCAGGCGCCTTCGGCGCGCGCGATCGGCAGCATCGGCAAGGTTTCGTGGTCGTGCATCTGCGTGCACGGGTGCCAGACCACGGCAAGGTCGCGCGCGGCGAGCCGTGCAGAAATAGAGGTGTCCATAACCTTGCTATGATCGGCGGCGATCGTGCCTCCGCACAAGCCCTGCCTCTGCACAAGCCTTGCCATGAAACACTCGCATTCGTACCGCTCGCGCCGGTTCGTTCCGGCATCTGGTCCGCGTTCCGCGCGCGGCTTCACCTTGATCGAGATCCTCGTCGTCGTCGTGATCCTCGGCATCCTCGCCGCGATCGTGGTGCCGCGCGTGATGGAGCGCCCGGGCGAAGCGCGCATCACCCGCGCCAGGCAGGACATCCAGGGCATCGCCACCGCGCTCAATCTCTACAAGCTGGACAATTTCGCCTACCCGAGCGGCGAGCAGGGGCTGGATGCGCTGGTCACCAAGCCATCAGGCCAGCCGGAGGCGCCGAACTGGAAAGGCCCGTATCTCGACCGCGTCGCCAAGGACCCCTGGGGCAAGCCGTACCAGTACCAGCGTCCCGGCCAGCACGGCGAGATCGACATCTACAGCTACGGTGCGGATGGCAAGCCCGGCGGTGAAGGCGAAGCCGCCGACGTCGGCAACTGGGATCAGTGATCCAGACGATGGCTTGCCCACGGGAATCCACCGCTCCCCCAACGGCTTCCCCGTCGGGGGAGCGGGCAGGGTGAGGGGCGAGGCCGGCCGTCCATGAAACGCAGGGTTTTCGCAAGGCGCGCGCGACATTCTGGGCTGCCGGTTTGTCGTGACGCTGGTCGCGCCGGCAGTCCCGCGACCGCTCTCCCGATACGGTCGGCGAACAGGGCGCAAAGCGGCTTCACCCTCATCGAACTCCTCGTCGTCGTCGTCATCGTCGGCGTGCTCGCCGTCGCCTTGACGCTCGCCGTCGGCAGCAACGGCGAGCGCCAGCTGGTGAACGAATCGGACCGGTTCCAGGCCTTGGTCGCACAGTTGTGCAACCAGGCCGAGCTCGGCGGACGCGAGTACGGAGTCGTGGTCGCGGCCGACGGCTACGCGTTTCGCCGGCTCGATGGCACCGAATGGCACGAGGCGACGACGGGCGAACTGCGTGCGCGCCATTGGACCTCCGGCCTGCGTCTCGAACTCGCGCGCGAAGGGCGTCCCGTCGCGCTGGCGACACCGAAGCACGACACGCCGCAGCTGGTCTGCTTCTCCTCCGGCGAACTGACGCCGTTCGCGTTGACGCTCGCGCTCGGCGATCCGCCGCTGCGCTACCGCGTGACGGGCACCGACGACGGCACGCTGAGGACCGCGCGCCTGGACGCGCCATGACGAATCGTGCGCGCGGCTTCACGCTGATCGAAGTGCTGATCGCGCTGGCGGTGATCGCCCTGGCCCTGCTCGCGCTGACGCGCACGGCCGGCCTGCAGGTGCAGGACTTCGATGCGCTGCGCGAACGCACGCTGGCCGGTTGGGTCGCGGCGGATGTGCTCAGCGATACGCGCCTGGCCAGCCTGTTCCCGGCAACCGGTCACAGCGATGGTCACATGCAGCTGGCCGGACGCAACTGGCGCTGGACGCGCGATGTGAAGACGACCCAGGACGCGGAAATCCGCCGCATCGACATCCTCGTGTTCGTCGGCGAGGCGCAACGGCCGTCGGCCAGTCTGAGCGGTTTCGCCGGCACGGCGCTGCAGCCATGAAATCGCCGCGCGGCTTCACCTTGATCGAATTGCTGGTCGCACTGGTGGTGTTCGCGGCGCTCGCCGCGGCGGCGTATGGCGGCCTCGCTTCGATCGCGCGCACGCGCACGGCCCTGGCGGCGCAGCAGGACCGCTTCGCCGCGGTCACGCGAACGGTTTCCCTGCTCGAACGCGATCTGCGCCAGGGCGTCGCGCGCACCGTGCTCGGCAATACCGGCAGCCAGCCCCTGCCCGCGCTGATGGGCGGCAGCGACGGCATCGAGTTCACCCGGTTCGGCTACGCCAATCCGCTGGCGGAGCCGCGCAGCAATCTGGAACGCGTCGTCTATGCACTCGATGGCGCCAGGCTGCAGCGCGGACGCTACCTGGTGCTGGATCGCGCGGCGAACTCCACGCCGGTGACGACCCCGCTGCTCGACCGCGTGGAGCAGTTCCACCTGCGTTATTTCGGCAGCGACGGCGCCTGGCGCGACGCGTGGCCGCCGACCGATCCGCCGCAGCCGGCGAGCCTGCCGCGCGCGGTCGAGATTCGCTTCGTATTGGCGGATCTGGGCGAGATTCGACGGGTAGTGGAACTGGCGTCGGCGCTGCCGGGTTGTGCTG
>DASWPR010000583.1:0-5472 GCA_036398455.1 Dokdonella sp. | reverse complement strand
TCGGCATGGCGATCGGCGTCTATATCGCCGCCGAACTCGCCTGGCCGGCGCTGAACTTCGACATCCCCTGGCTCACCTTCAGCCGGCTGCGCCCCGACCACACCTTCGGCGTGATCTTCGCGTTCGGCGGCTCGGCGCTGATGGGCACGTGCTACTACGTCGTGCAGCGCACCGGGCATACGCGGCTCGCGCTGCCGCGGCTCGCCAACTTCACCTTCTGGGGCTGGCAGCTGATCCTGGTGCTGGCGATGGTGACGATGCCGCTCGGCATCACCCAGAGCAAGGAATACGCCGAGCCGGAGTGGTTCGTCGACATCCTGATCGCCGTGGTCTGGGTGAGTTTCGGCGTCGTCTTCTTCGCCACCGTGGCGAAGCGGCGCATCCGCCATATCTATGTGGCGAACTGGTACTACGGCGCCTTCATCATCGCCGTCGGCCTGCTGCACATCGTCAACAACCTGGTCATCCCGGTCTCGCTGACGAAGTCGTATTCGATCTATTCCGGTTCGGTCGATGCGATGGTCGAGTGGTGGTACGGCCACAACGCGGTCGCGTTTTTCCTCACCGCCGGCTTCCTCGGCATGATGTACTACTTCGTTCCGCGGCAGGCGCAGCAGCCGCTGTGGAGCTACCGCTTCTCGATCGTCAATTTCTGGGCGCTGATCTCGGTCTACATGTGGGCCGGCTCGCACCATCTGTTGTACACGGCGCTGCCGGACTGGGTGCAGTCGGTCGGCATGGCCTTCTCGCTGATCCTGCTGATGCCGAGCTGGGGTTCGGCCGCCAACGGACTGCTCACGTTCAACGGCTCCTGGTCCAAGCTCAAGACCGATCCCGCCGCGAAGTTCATGGTGCTGGCGCTGGTCTTCTACGCCGCAGCCACCCTCGAGGGATCGATGATGGCGATCAAGACCGTCAACTCCCTCTCGCACTACACCGACTGGACCATCGCCCACGTGCATTCCGGCTCGATCGGCTGGGTCGCGATGATCACGATCGGCTCGCTCTACGCGATGGCGCCGCGCGCGCTCGGCCGTCCCGCGATGCATTCCCGCAACGGCATGGAACTGCATTTCTGGATGCACACGACCGGCCTGCTGCTGTACGTGATCGCGATGTGGGTGGCCGGCGTCACCGAAGGCCTGATGTGGCGCGCGACCAATGCCGACGGCTCGCTCACCTACGCCTTCATCGACAGCCTGATCGCGATCAAGCCGTGGTACGCCGTGCGCTGGTTCGGCGGCGTGCTGGTGCTCGGCGGCATGGTGGTGATGGCATGGAACCTCTGGCACACCGCGGCCGATGCGCGCGCGCACCTGATCAAGCCGATCCCGGTGCCGATTCCGGAGCCGATCGCGCAGCAGGTTCCGCGTCCGCTGCCGGCAATGGGTTGAGGAGAACGACGATGGCCAGCAACTACCGCTATTTCGAAGCGATCGAGAAGCATGCCGGACTGCTCGGCATCCTCACCGCGATCATGGTGTCGATCGGTGGACTCGCCGAGATCACGCCGCTGTTCATGCAGGCGCACGCCGTGCAGGCGCCGCCGGGCGTGAAGCCGTACGACGCGCTGCGGCTCGCCGGCAAGGACATCTACGTGCGCGAGGGCTGCTATCTGTGCCACTCGCAGATGATCCGCGCGCTGCGCGCCGAGACCGAACGCTACGGCCACTACTCCATCGCCAGCGAATCGGTCTACGACCGGCCGTTCCAGTGGGGCTCCAAGCGCACCGGACCCGATCTCGCGCGCATCGGCGGCAAGTACACCGACGATTGGCAGCGCATGCACTTGAAGAGTCCGCGCAGCGTCGTGCCCGAGTCGAACATGCCGGGCTATCCGTGGCTGTCGCAGTCGCTGCTCGACCCGGCACAGGTCGAACGCAGCATGCGCACGCTGAGGATGCTCGGCGACCCCTACAGCGACGCCGACATCGCCGGCGCGCGCGCGGCCGCGACCGGACACACCGAGATGGAAGCCATCATCGCGTACCTGCAGGGCCTTGGCGTCGACAACGAAGAAACCTCCAGCGCCGCTCCGGCGGAGGCCGCACCATGAATCCACTCTGGGGACACCTGGCCGGCATCATCACGCTGATCCTGATGCTCGCCTTCGTCGGCATCTGGATCTGGGCCTGGCTGCCGAATCACAAGCGCGAGTTCGACCGTCTCGCGCTGTTGCCGATGCAGGATGAGGAGAACGCGCAATGACGGGGTTCTGGTCGCTCTGGATCATGTTTCTGGTGGTGTTCAATCTCGGCATCACGCTGTTTCTCTTCATCTGGGGCACACGCGTCGCGATTCCGACGCTGCCCGACGGCACCACCGGCCACGTGTGGGCGCATGGCGTGCTGCGCGAGAGCGTGCGCCGGCTGCCGCTGTGGTGGGTGCTGATGTCGGCCGGCATGTTCATCTGCGGCTTCACCTATCTCGCGCTCTATCCGGGCTTCGGCAGCTACAAGGGCCTGCTCGGATGGACCTCCAGCGGCGAACTGCAGCGCGACAGCAGCGACAACCAGGCGAAGTTCGCGCCGCTCATGCAGCGCATCAAGGATTCGACGGTGGAGCAGCTCGCCGCCGATGCCGGCGCGACGCGGCTCGGGCAACGCCTGTTCATCGACGACTGCGCCGCCTGCCACGGCCGCGAAGCTCACGGCAACCGCAAGCTCGGCGCCCCCGATCTGGTCGATGGCGACTGGCTCTACGGCGGCGACAGCGCGTCGATCATGACGAGCATCCTCGATGGCCGGCACGGCGCGATGCCGTCGTTCCAGTCCGCCTACGGCGAGGACGGCGTCGCCAAGCTGGCCAACTATGTGCTGAGCCTTTCCGGCGCACCGCATTCGGCAGCGGAGGCGAACGCAGGCAAGGCGATGTTCGTCGTCTGCTCGGCCTGTCATGGCGTCGACGGCAAGGGCAATCCGGCCATCGGCGCGCCCAACCTCACCGATGCGATCTGGCTCTACGGCGGCGATCTCGCCAGCATCGAACAGACCATTCGCGAAGGCCGCAACGGCCAGATGCCGTCATGGCGCGCCCGCCTGGGCGAAGACGACGCGCGCGTGATCGCCGCCTGGGTGTATGCGCAGACGCATCCCGCCAATGCGAGCGGCCATTGAAATGAACGTGCCCGGCCCGGCCGGCCCGTCGCCTGCGCGAAGCCGCACCGCTCGCACCGACCAGGCCGCGCCGCATCGCCGCGCACAGCGGGGCGGCGACGCCTGGTATGCGCAGCCGGTGCTCTGGCTCGGGCTCGTCATCTTCGCCGCATCGCTGGCCGGATGCGTCTGGATGATCATGCTCGGCGCGCGCCACGCGGACCTGCCGCTGCCGACCGCCGGCGGCGAGGTCATGAAGATGCCGCTCGCGCGCCCGGCGCCGCGTGATCCGGCAAGGCCGCCGCGGTGAACGCAGCGGCGCGTGCCTGCTGGCACTGCGGCGAACCCCTGCCGAGCCGCGATGCACCCGTCGCCACCGTCGCCGGCGTCGCGCATGCCGTCTGCTGCAACGGCTGCGGCGCGGCCGCCGAATGGATCAACCAGCTCGGCCTGGCCGACTACTACCGCCTGCGCAGCACACCCGCGCAACGCGCACCGCAGCACTCCGACATCGATGGCGAAACGGCCGCATGGGCGCGGCCGGAGCTCGCACGCCATGTCGTACGCGACCTCGGCGGCGGCCGCCAGGAAACGCTCGTGCTGGTCGACGGCCTGCGCTGTTCGGCCTGCGTATGGCTGATCGAAAATGTGCTCGGCACGCTGCCCGGCATCGCATCCGTGCAGGTCAACGCCGGCGCACGCCGCGCGCGCATCGTGTGGCAGGGCGACCGCTGTTCGCTGCCGCAGATTCTCGACGCGCTCGCACGCGCAGGCTATCGCGCGCTGCCGCTCGACGCGGCCGCGCTCGACGATGCGCGCCGGCGCGAATCGCGCGCCATGCTGAAGCAGCTGCTCGTGGCCGGCTTCGGTGCGATGCAGGCGATGATGTACGCGAGCGCGCTCTACCTCGGCGCATTCGATGCGATGGATACGTCCACGCGCGACCTGATGCGCGCGTTCGGCCTGCTCGTGGCGACGCCGGTGGTGTTCTACGCCGCGCGGCCGTTCTTCGCGGGCGCCGCGCGCGCGCTCGCCGCACGCCGGCTCGGCATGGACGTTCCGGTCGCGCTGGCGATTGCGCTGGTCTACGCCGCCAGCGTGGTGGAAGCCGTGCGCGGCGGTGCGGAAGTCTATTTCGACTCGGTCAGCATGTTCGTGTTCTTCCTGCTGGTCGGCCGCTACCTGGAGATGCGCTCGCGTCACCGCGCCGGCGATCTCAGCGATGCGCTGGCGCGGCTCACGCCGATGTTCGCCGAGCGCTACCTCGAAGACGGCTCGCTGCAGCGCGTCGGCGCGGTCGAGCTCGCGCCCGGTGATTGCGTGCACGTGGCCGAAGGCAGTGCCGTTCCCGCCGACGGCGTGCTGACCAGTGCCGGCTGCCGCGTCGACGAAGCGCTGTGGTCGGGCGAATCGGCGCCGCTGCGAAAACGCCAGGGCGATACGCTCGTGGCAGGCAGCCTGCTGGTCGAGGGGCCGGCGCGAATGCGCGTCGAGCGCGTCGGCGCGCAGACCCTGCTCGCCGGCGTCGCCGCCCTCACCGCGCGCGCGTCCACCGAGCGGCCACGCCTGGCGCGCGCCGGGGAGCGCGCCGCGGCACAGTTCGTCGCGCGCATCCTGGCGCTGGCCGCGATCACCGCGCTGGGTTGGTCGTTCGTCGATCCGCAGCGCGCATTCGCCGCGACGCTCGCCGTGCTGGTGGTGTCGTGCCCGTGCGCATTCGCGCTCGCGGTGCCCGCCGCGCTGACGCGTGCGCTCGCCGTGCTGGCGCGGCACGGCGTGCTGGTGGTGCATCCCGATGCGATCGAACGCCTCGCCGCAGCGACCCACGTCGTGGTCGACAAGACCGGCACCCTGACCCATCCCCCACTGGAACTCGAGCGCGTCGACGTGTTGCGCGCGATCGGACGCGACCGCGCGCTCGCGCTTGCCGCCGCACTCGCGCGCGGCAGCCGGCATCCGGCCGCCGAAGCGATCGTGCGCGCGGCAGGATCCTCGGCCGCGGTCGCCGCCGACGCGCTGCACGCCGAAGCCGGCAGCGGCCTCGAAGGCCGCGTCGATGGGCGTCGCCTGCGCCTCGGCCGCGTGGACTTCGCGCTGGCGGCGCAACCTTCGCTGCCGGAACTCGAAGAGGCCGTGGTGCTCGCCGACGATGACGGCGCGATCGCCGCGTTCCACCTCAGCGAGCGCCTGCGCGACGGCGCCCGTGCCGCGATCGATGCATTCCGAGGCGCCGGCCTGCATGTCGAAATCGCCAGCGGCGACGCCGCCAACAAGGTGGCCCGCGTCGCCGCGCAGCTCGGCATCACCCACTGGAACGCGCGCCTGCGCCCGGCCGACAAGCTGGCCCGCCTTGCTGCATTGCGCGCGCACGGAGCCT
>DASWPR010000582.1:0-6841 GCA_036398455.1 Dokdonella sp. | reverse complement strand
ATTTCCTGCCCAAGCTCGACTACCTGCCGCCGGTCAAGCGCGCGGCGATCGATGCGTCCTTCAGTTTTCCGCCGGGGATGAGTCCGGAAGTGGTGAATCGCGAAATCGGCAGCAAGCTGATCGAGCGCCTGCAGCCGTACATGAAAGGCGAGAAGCAGCCGGCGCTGAAGAACTACTACCTGTGGCTGTGGCCCGGCGGCGGCACCATCGGCGCGCGCGTGGTCGACGAGAAGCGCATCGGCGATCTGGAACGCGTCATGCGCGAGGAGATCACCAAGGGCTTTCCGGATACGCGCGCGTTCGCCAGCGAAGGCGAACTGTTCGGCGGCGTCGGCGGCTCGGCGCGCTCGGTCGCGATCCACCTGCAGAGCGATGACACCGAAGCCTTGAATCGCGTGGCCGAGGAAGGCCGCCAGCTGCTCGAAGCGAAATTCCCGGGCGCGAACGTGCAGGCCAATCCGAATACCGACCAGAGCTCGCTGGAGCTGCACGCGATACCGAACGATCGCCGCATCGCCGAAGCCGGCTGGGACCGCGCCCAGGTCGGCACGATCGTGCGCTCGCTCGGCGACGGCGCCTGGCTCGGCGAATACTTCGACGGCCAGAACCGCCTGCCGATCATCCTGCGTGCGGATCGTCGCGAGACCGCCGAAGCGCTCGCCGAAGCGCCGCTGGTGACGCCGAGCGGCCAGGTCGTTCCGCTCGGCGACGTGATCAAGCTGGAGACCTCGCTGGGTCCGGGCCAGATCCGCCGCCTCGATCACCGTCGCACCGTCACGCTGACGATGGATCCGCCGCAGACGCTCTCGCTGGAAGACGCGCTCTCCACGATCCAGAACGAGGTGGTGCCGGCGCTGAAGGCGAAACTGCCGGCCGACGCGAACATCCGCCTCGCCGGCAGCGCGGACCGTCTGCAAGCGACGGTCGCCACGATGGCGAAGAATTTCGTGCTCGCCCTGCTCGTGCTGTTCCTGCTGATGGCCGCGATGTTCCGCTCGCTGCGCGACGCGCTGGTGGTCGTGCTGACCGTGCCGGTGGCCCTGGTCGGCGGCGTGTTCGGCTTGCGCGTGCTCGGCTTCGTCGCGTTCCAGCCGCTCGACCTGCTGACGATGATCGGCTTCATCATGATGGTCGGCGTGATCGTCAACCACGCGATCCTGCTGGTCGATCGCACGCGCGATGCACAGAACCACGGCTGCAGCCTGGAGGAATCGATCCGCCAGGCACTCAACCAGCGCCTGCGCGCGATCCTCGCCAGTACCTTGACCGGCGCGCTCGGCGCGCTGCCGATGGCGATCAATCCCGGCCCCGGCAGCGTGATCTACCGCGGCCTCGCCGCCGTCAACGTCGGCGGCGTGGTCGTCGCGATGGTGTTCTCGCTGCTGCTGCTGCCGAGCCTGATGCGCCTGACCACGCGGCAGCCGGCCAAGGCCGTCGTACCTGCGTCGGACGCGCAGGCGGCACTGCCGCGCGCGGCCTGACAAATCCACATTTCCCGGAGTATTCGATGTCTCGATGTCGCTTTCTGCAAAGATTCACCACGAGCGCCGTCGCGTTCATCGCCGCCGCGAGCGCCGGCAGTGCCGTGGCACAAGCGACGGCGCCTGCGCCGATCGTCGAAGTCGCCAAGGCCAATCTCGCTCTGATCGCGCCATTGCGCTGGGTTCCCGGCAGCGTGGTCAGCCGCGACGACGCCAAGCTCGCGACCAGCGCGGCAGGCCGGCTCGAATTCGTCGCCGAAGTCGGCACGCGCCTGAAGACCGGCGATCGCGTCGCCAAGCTCGAGGACCAGGCGATCCGGCTGCATCTGGAAGATGCGCGCAGCGAAGTCGAGCGGATCAAGGCGCAGCGCGAGCTCGCCGAACGCCAGGCCGAGCGTCTGGAGAAACTCGTCGCCAGTCGCAGCATCGCCGCCAACCAGCTCGACGAGGCGCGCGCGCAGGCGACACAGTACGCGGCGCAGCTGCGCCAGGCCGAAGCGCGCGTGCGCACCGTTCAATACGACCTCGAACAGACCGAAGTGCGCGCACCGTTTCCGGGTGTGGTCAGCGAACGTCTCGCCCAGCGCGGCGAGTTCGTCGCGACGGGCGCCGCGATCGCGCATCTGGTCGACATCGCCAATCTGGAAGCCCGCGTGCAGGCGCCGCTCGCGCTGGCGGCGACCGTCAGGCCCGAGATGGAACTCGGCGTACGCGCCGGTGATCGCCAGACCAGGGCACGCGTGCGCGCGGTCGTACCGGTCGGCGAGGAACGCTCGCGCCAGTTCGAACTGCGCATCGCCTTGAAGGACACGCCGCTGCTGGTCGGCAGCGCGGTCGAGGTTGCCTTGCCCGAACGCGAGGTCGCGCAGACGATGGCGGTGCCGCGCGACGCGCTGGTCGTGCGCGCGGACGGCAGCTACGTGGTGCGCGTCGGCAACGATGGCGCGAGCGAGCGCGTCGGCGTGAAGGCAGGCGCCAGCGATGGCGAACTCACCGCGGTCGACGGCGAATTGAAAGCCGGCGACCTGGTCGTCGTGCGCGGCGCCGAGCGGCTCGCCGCGGGACAGAAAGTACAGGTCGCGGCGAAGGAAAGCGTCGTCGCGCGGACCGAGGTGGCGGCGAAGCCACCGGGTTGAGGCCTGCCAACGCCTTCGTCGGCGCAGCGTTCTCGATGGCTATTCTCAGGCACCGCCCTCACGACGCATAGATGCGATAACAAGGCACGTAGCGCGAGCCCGGCAGCTTCATGCGCTGCTGCGCCACGAAACTTGCCAGCAACTGGTCCAGCGCCTGCATGATGTCGCGATCGCCGTTGATCTCGAACGGACCGTATTTTTCGATCGCACGCATGCCCTCCTCCTTCACGTTGCCGGCGACGATGCCGGAGAACGCGCGGCGCAAGTCTGCAGCGAGGCGGTGCGGAGGCTGGTTGCGATGCAGGTTCAATCCGGCCATCGCGGCATGCGTCGGCTGGAACGGCAGCTGGAATTCGCGCTCGATGTGCAGCGCCCAGTTGAAGAAGAACGCGTCCTTGTTGTCGAGCCGGTAGTGGCGCACGCGCTCGATGCCCTTGCGCACCTGGCGCGCGACTTCGCGCGGGTCGTCGACGACGATCCTGTAGTGCTTCGCCACGTCGTCGCCAAGCGCGAGGCGCAGGAAGCGATCGATCTGCTCGAAATACGCGGCCGATTCGCGCGGGCCGGTGAAGATCAGCGGAAACGGCAGGGCTGCGTTGTCCGGGTGCAGCAGGATGCCGAGCAGGTAGAGGATTTCCTCGGCGGTGCCGACGCCGCCGGGGAACACGATGATCGCGTGCGCGATGCGGACGAACGCCTCCAGGCGCTTTTCGATGTCCGGCATGATCACCAGGTTGTTGACGATCGGATTGGGCGATTCCGCCGCGATGATGCCGGGCTCGGTGATGCCGATGTAGCGGTTCGTGCGGCGACGCTGCTTGGCGTGCGCGATCGTCGCGCCCTTCATCGGCCCCTTCATCGCGCCGGGTCCGCAGCCGGTGCAGATGTCGAAGGCGCGCAGGCCAAGGTCGTAGCCGACCTTCTTGGTGTACAGGTATTCCTCGCGGCCGATCGAATGGCCGCCCCAGCAGACGACCAGGTTCGGGTCGACGTTCGGGCGCAGCACGCGCGCGTTGCGCAGGATCTCGAAGACCGCGTGCGTGATGCCGGGCGAATCGGTCAGGTCGAAGCTGCCGGCCTCGATCTGCGTGGCGATGTAGACGATGTCGCGCACCACGGCGAACAGGAGTTCGTTGACGCCGCGGATGATCTCGCCATCGACGAAGGCGTCGGCCGGCGCATTGACCAGTTCGAGCTTGACGCCGCGATCCTGCTGCAGGATCTGCACGTCGAAATCGGGATAGCGCTCGAGCAGCGCGCGCGCATCGTCGCTGACGCTGCCCTGCGTCAGCACCGCCAGCGCGCAGCGGCGCAGCAGTTCGTGCAGTCCGCCCGCGCCGGCGTCGCGCAGGCGCGCGACCTCGTGGCGCGAGAGCACATCGAGACCGGACGCCGCCGGCGAGATGCGTGCGCTGACGGTGGCGGGCCGCGTCGACGGCGGGTTCTGGATCGGCTCCGTGCTCATGCTTTCATCCGGTTCACGCGACAAGGGCCGCTAGCAATGCCAGTCCGCGCGGCGATGGTCAAGTGCGCGGCGCGAAAAGCAAACGGCCGGCGCAAGGCCGGCCGTTTGCCTGATCGACGCGAAGTCGTCAGAACGTGTAGCGCACCGTGACCAGTACCGACCAGGTCGACTGCGCCTTGTCGTTCTCGTACTTGTACTGACCCGGCGCATAGTTGCCGCCCGCGGTCGGCAGCGCATAGACATACTTGCCGGTGACCGGATCGACGCCGACCACGTTCGCCAGCGTGCGCTGGTACGGGTAGTCGATGTCGTAGATGTCGCCCCACTTCTTGTTGAACATGTTCAGCAGGTTGTAGATGTCGAAGCGGATCTCGCCCTTGTTGCCGGCGAACAGGCCCGGGATTTCCTGCTTCACGCTGAGGTCGATGCGGTTGACCCACGGCGCGTGCGCACCGTTGCGGCCGGCGACGCCGCCCTGGTGGTCCTTCAGGTACGGGTTGTTCTTGATGAAGTCGTAGAACTGCTGCTTGACCAGGTCGCTGGTGCCGTTGGCGAACTCGACGTCGCCCGGACGCGGGATGTAGATCAAGCCGTACGGGCAGTTGGTGGAGCTGCCGTAGCACAGGCCGCTGACGTCGGTGCCGGACACCCAGCTGTAGCGCTGGCCGGTGTGGCCGTCGTACACGCCGGAGACGCTGGTCGAGTAGTCGCCGAAGAACTTGTGCTGCCAGGTCAGCGATGCGAGCAGGCGCTGGCGCACGTCGTAGTTGCTCGGCGAAGCCTTGTCTTCGTTCGGGTTGTACACCGCGTTGTTGTTGAGGCTGGTCGTCGCCTGCGAGGCGACGCCGGAGTTGACGTCGGTGGCGCGGCCGAATACGGCCGAGACGCTGCCGAACAGGTTCTCGTTGAACGGCTTGCGCAAGGTCAGCGAGAGGTAGTTGGCCTTGCCTTCGTTGCTGTTGGTCAGCAGCACCACGTCGTAGAAGTGCGAGTTGCCGGCGGCCTGGCCGCTCGGCCCCTTGCCGGCGCCGTTGTTGGCGGTCGGATCGTAGTACGGGTTGGCCCAGTAGTTGGTGCGGCCATCCGGCAGCAGTCCGTTCGCCTTGGGCAGGTTGAGGTTCTTGTAGATGATCGCGTTCTGGTTCTGCAGGTGCGCATAGTCGGCCGAGAACACCAGGCCCCACCACGGCAGCTCGCGATCGAAACCGAGACTCATCTTCAGCACGGTCGGCAGCTCGAAGTTCTTGTCGACGACATCGACTTCCGGCGCCGGCGGCGATCCGGACGGCAGCTGCTGCGTGTACGGATTCGGATTGAACGTGCCGCTGCGCGAGGTCGCGCTGGTCAGGGTCACGCCGTTGTTGGTGAACGGATTGGACAGCCACACGCCGGGCGTCACGCTCTGGCTGATGCCCATGCCGCCGCGCAGCTGCGTCGGGCGCTCGGTGTCGAACGTGTAGTTGAACGACACGCGCGGTTCCCACACGCTGTTGCCGCTGACGGTGGAGTTGTTGGAGATGCCGAAGGCACTCTGGAACGCGGGATTGGCGATCGGCTTGTCCGGCGACTCCGGCATGTCGATGCGCAGGCCATAGGTCAACGACAGCTGCGGCGTGACCTGCCAGGTGTCCTGCGCGAAGAAGCCCCACTGATCCAGACGCCACTTTGCGGCGATGTCGTTGAGGGTGTAGCCCGGCGCCGGCTGGTACAGCGTGTAGCTCGAATAGTTGCCGGCCTGGAAGTCGGCGATGCTGTTGAAGACGTACGAACCGAATTCGGTGCGGCCGAACAGGTTGTAGATGTTGTCGCGCTGGAAATCCGCGCCGGCCTTGATCGTGTGGTCGCCGAGGAACCAGTTGCCGGCGAAGAACGCGTTCCAGGTCTTCACGCCGAGCACGTTGTAATGGCGGAACTGATCTTCGCCGAGATAGACGCTCGGGTTCGTCGTGCTCGGATCGTTGTTGATATAGACCTGCACCATCGGCTGGTCGGCCAGCGTGCTCGGCGTGGAATCGTACTTCGCGTACGAAACCGAGGCCTCGGTCGAGAAGGTGTCGGTCCAGTCGTCGTAGAGGTTGGCGACGAACTGCTTCAGGTCGCGATGCTGGTCGTACCAGTAGCTGGACAGACCCAGCGCCGGACGCGAACCGGTGAAGTTGCCCTGGATGATCGGCTGATCGCCCTTGGTCTGCGACGCGCGGAAGCTGAGGCGATGGCCGTCGGTGATGTTCCAGTCGATCTTCGCGAGGTATTTCTTTTCGTCCTGGTTCGCGTTGGAGGCGTTGAGGTCGCCCGGCGTCAGCCCGTAGCCGCGCGCAATGTCGATGATCTGGTCGAGCTGGTCCTGCGTGACCGGCACGATGTTGCCGTGCGCGGATCCGATCGGACCGTAGTCCGGCGCCGGCGCCAGCGTCTTGGCTTCTTCATAGCCGAGGAAGAAGAACAGCGTGTCCTTGATCAGCGGGCCGCTGAAGGTGGCGCCGTAGGTTTTCTTCGCGCTGTAGCCGGTGAAGTCGTTGCCGTTGTGATCTTCGCCGGTGAGGTCGTTGTTGTTCGTGTAGGCGTAGTAGGCCGAACCGTGGAAATCGTTGGTGCCGCTCTTGGTGACGATGTTGATGTTGGCGCCGACCGAACGCTTCGCGGTGACGTCGTAGTTCGCCGTCGAGATGTTGTATTCCTCGATCGCGTCATAGGAGATCGGCTGGTTCAGCGCGGGCAGGCCGTTGGCTTCGAGGCCGAACGAATCGTTCGTCGGGACC
>DASWPR010000581.1:0-4354 GCA_036398455.1 Dokdonella sp. | reverse complement strand
ACCGCCACCGCCACCGCCGGCGCCGCCGTCCATGTGCGGGTTGACGATCACCAGGGTGGCGCGGTTCGCCTCGATCGTCTTGGCGCCGATGCCCTTGACCTTGGCCAGGTCCTCCACGCGCTTGAACGGACCATTTGCCTCGCGATAGGCGACGATCGCCTCCGCCTTGATCAGGCCGACGCCGCTCATCGCCTCGGCCAGCGCTTTCGCGTCCGCACTGTTGATGTCGACCTGGGCGCAGGCCGCGTGCGGCAGCGCAAAGGCCAGCAGGACCAGCAGGAGCATTCTTCGGATCGTGATCATGACGGCGGAAAGCGTCGCCAGGGCGGCGCACATAGTGGCGAGTGGCGAGCAGTCTAGATTTCGTACGAGGCCACCGGCAGAGACGCCTGCCACATGCGCCTGTAGGACGGATGCGACGCGGCGCGTAGGAATTTTCCTACGCCAAAATCGCGGCGACCCGCGCGGAGTAGAATTCCGCCTCCCGTACGGATGGCGCAGGCACCATGGACTCGAAAGAACTCAGCGGCTTCGTCGGCGGCTTGTGGGACGCACAGATCGTTCCGCAGCTGACCGAGTACATCAAGATTCCGAACAAGTCGCCGATGTTCGACGCGCAGTGGGTGCAGCACGGCTACATGGACCAGGCCGTCGCGCTGATGGAAGCCTGGGCGCGCGCGCAGCCGATCGCCGGCATGCAGCTGGAGGTGGTGCGCCTGCCGGGCCGCACGCCGCTGATCTTCATCGAGATTCCAGGCCAGGGCGACGATACCGTGCTGCTCTACGGCCATCTCGACAAGCAGCCGGAGATGACCGGCTGGTCGGCCCATCTGGGACCGTGGAAGCCGGTGCTCGAAGGCGACCGCCTGTACGGCCGCGGCGGCGCCGACGACGGCTACGCGATCTTCGGTTCGCTGGCGGCGATCCTGGCGCTGCAGGCGCAGGGAATCGCGCATGCGCGCTGCGTCGTGATGATCGAGGCCTGCGAAGAATCGGGCAGCTACGACCTGCCGTACTACGTCGATCATCTGGCCGCGCGCATCGGCAGGCCGTCGCTGATCGTCTGCCTCGATTCGGGCTGCGGCAACTACGACCAGCTCTGGCTGACGACCTCGCTGCGCGGCATGACCGGCGGCAATCTGGTGGTCAAGGTGCTGGAGGAAGGCGTGCACTCGGGCGATGCCTCCGGCGTCGTCGCATCGAGCTTCCGCATCCTGCGCCAGGTGCTCTCGCGCCTCGAAGACGAGGTCACCGGCGCGATCAAGCCGAAGGAACTGCACGTCGAGATTCCGGCCCAGCGCGTCGCGCAGGCCAAGCGCACGGCCGAGATCCTCGGCGACGAGGTCTATACCAAGTTCCCGCTGGTCGACGGCATGCAGCCGATGAACAGCGACCTGACCGAACTCGTGCTCAACCGCACCTGGCGGCCGGCGCTGTCGATCACCGGCGTCGGCGGGCTGCCGGCACTCGATTCGGCCGGCAACGTACTGCGTCCTTACACGGCGGTGAAGCTTTCGCTGCGCGTGCCGCCGACACTCGATGCCAAGCGCGGCGGCGAGTTCGTCAAGCGCCTGCTGGAGAACGATCCACCGTACGGCGCCAAGGTCAGCTTCGAGCTCGAAAAGGCCGGCAGCGGCTGGGAAGCACCCGCGCTGGCGCCGTGGCTGGAGCATTCGGTCGACGCGGCTTCGCAGGCGTTCTTCGGCGCACCGGTCGCCTACAACGGCGAGGGCGGCTCAATCCCGTTCATGGGCATGCTCGGCGAGAAATTTCCCGGCGCGCAGTTCCTCATCACCGGCGTGCTCGGGCCCCACTCGAACGCGCACGGTCCGAACGAATTCCTGCATATCCCGACCGGCAAGCGCATGTCGATGTGCGTGGCGCAGGTCGTCGCCGATCACTACATCGCCGGCAGCCAGGGGCTGACGCAAGGCGTGGCCGCGAGTCATGCGCACACGGTCAAGGGCGAGGAGGGCTGCTGCTAGCACGCCCGCAAGCAATCGCTGCAGGATCCGATCGATATGCGCGGATCCTGCAGCGCCGCCCGGATCACGCCGGACCTGCATGATGTCGCCGCACGTTTTCCATCGATGCCTGCTGCCGCTCGCTGCGGTGTTCGCTGCGGCAGCGATGCAGGCTGCAACCGCCGGCACGCCATTCGTCGGCACCTGGTCGGTGTCGCCGTATGCGCAGGCGGCGAGCTTCGATCAGCAGACGCTGCGCCAGATCGTCCACACCAGCATCGGCGGCGCCACCGCGCGCATCCATCTGTCGAACGTGTTCGGCAATGCTCCGCTGCGGATCGCCGATGTGCATGTGGCGCTGCGCGACCACGACGCGGCGATCGTCGTATCGACGGACGTCGCGGTGACCTTCGCCGGGGCCGCGGAGGTCACGATCGCGGCGGGTACGGACATCGTCAGTGATCCCATACCCTTCGCGGTGCCGCCACGGGCGGATGTGGCGGTCAGCATCCATCTGCCCGATCCGACGGGCGCCGCGACCGGTCATGGCTTCGCGCTGCAGACCAATTACATCGCGCAGGGCGACGTCAGTGCCGCGGCCGATCTTGCCGATGCACAGCAGGTGCGCAGCTACTATTTCCTGAGCGGCCTCGACGTGCAGAATCCGCAAGTGACCGCTGCGGTCGTCTTGCTTGGCGCCTCGATCACCGACGGCTACGGTTCGACGCCGGACAGCAACCGCCGCTGGTCCAATCGCCTGGCCGAGAACCTCGCCGCCGCCGGCGTCGGGATCGGCGTGCTGAACCAGGGCATCAGCGGCAACCGCCTGTTGTTCGACGGCAACGGCCCCAATGCCGTTGCACGCTTCGAGCGCGATGTGCTCGATCAGCCCGGCGTGCGCTGGGTGATTTTCTCGGACGATCCGATCAACGATCTCGGCAACGACGATCCGTTGCCGCAGGCGCGGGAGTTGATCGTGGCGGTAGAGCACTTGATCGGCCGCGCACACGCGCGCGGCATCCGCTTCATCTGTTCGACGCTGACGCCCTTCGAGGGCGCGGATTACTGGACGCCGCAGGCCGAACCGGTGCGCGAGGCCTTCAACGATTTTGTCCGCAGTCCAGGCAACGGCTGCGACGGCATCGTCGACCAGGATCTCGCCACGCATGATCCGGCGCGTCCGACCTGGTACCTGCCGGCCTACGACGCCGGCGATCACCTGCATCCGAACGACGACGGCCACGCCGCGATTGCCGCCGCGATCGATCCCGCCCGGTTCGCCGAAGACATCGCCGATGCGATCTTCGCCGACGGCTTCGACGGCGCGGCCGCACGCTGAGGTATCCGTTGCCGCCGCATTGCCCGCGGATCGCCCGAACTGCGCCATGCGTTGCACGCGAGATCGTTCTAACCTCGCATCGACCCAGGAGCAGACCATGACGACGATCCGTTGCGCACGCACCTACGATGCACCGGCGCTGGCGGAACTGAGCGGCGTACTCGGCTATCCGGCGACGCGGCAGCAGATCGTCGCGCGCCTGGCCGCGATCGAGACGGCACCTGCCCACAAGCTCTTCGTCGCGGAGGACGCCGACGGTCGCGTCGTCGGCTGGCTGCATGCGGCGCAGTGCGCCACGCTGACCGAAGACGACGGCGCCGAAATCCTCGGCCTCGTCGTCGAGGCGCCCGCGCGCTCGCGCGGCATCGGGGCGGCGCTGCTGCAGGCCGCGGAGGCGTGGGCGAAGGCGCGCGGGGCGTCCTACCTGCGCGTGCGCAGCCGCATCGAGCGCGAGGGGGCCCATCGCTTCTACGAACGCGCCGGCTACGCGCGCAGCAAGACCCAGCACGTGTTCCGCCAGCCGCTCGGCTGAATCCGCGGGCTGCCGGTGACAGGATCGGTGGGCGAATTGCGTATGTAGGGGAGTAACCCTGGGGGAGGCGCCGGCATGTCCGTCCACGTCAGCAGACTCGCGGCGCTCGCAGCGCTGCTGTGTGTGCGTTCCGCCGCTGCGCAGTGGGAGCCGCAATGGATCGGCACCTGGCACTACGATGAGCCGATCCGCGGGGTCGAGCCGGTCGATGTACGCGTTGCCGCGGACGGCAGCGTGTTCGCTGCCATCAATGTGACGCATCACAGCCAGGCACACGCAACCCTGGCGCGCTTCGAAAGCGATGGCAGCTTCGCCTGGACACGCGAGCACGAGGTGTGGACGTTCGCCGGCATCGACGTGCTCGCAGGCGGGCGCGTCGCGCTCGTCGGCGAGAGCGATACGGCGGGTGCGCCGGTTTACGTGCGCGTCTACGACGGCGCCAGCGGCGACCTGGTCTGGCAGCGCGAAGCGGCCAGCGGCGGGCTGCAGTTCGACGAACGCTTCGATGCGCGCACGCTC
>DASWPR010000580.1:0-4061 GCA_036398455.1 Dokdonella sp. | reverse complement strand
CTCCCATTCGCCGGTCTCGACGCCGCCTTCCATGAAGCCCTGGTTGTCGAACGCGCAATGCTCGCCGGCAAAATGCAGATCGCCGACGCGTTCGCCGATCGCGCCGCGCAGCGTGGTCCATTGCCCCGGCATGAAGCACGCGTAGCTGCCCTGCGTCCAGGCGAACGTCGGCCAATGGAAGCGCGCTTCGCGCATGCCCGCGCGCGCGCCGGCGAGACCGGGGAAGATCGCTTCGAGCTGCTGCGTCGCCGTATCGGCCTGCTCCTTCGGCGTGCCGCTGCCGATCGCCAGGCCGTGACGGCCACCGACGAAGTTGGTCAGGATGCCGGCGGCGCCCGCCTGCTGGCGGCTGGTCTCCCAGGTCGTCTGCAGCGGCAGGTCGCTGTAGGTGCTGCCGCCGCTCGCATGACGCGTGCGCCAGATGCGTTCGTTGAAACCGATCATCAATTTCGCGTTGCTGCCGTAGCCGAGTTCGGCGATCGCACGCCGTTTCGCCGGCGGCAGGTCGAGATCGAGATGGACCTGCCGCAACGTGGTGAACGGCAGCGCCAGCACGACGCGGCGCGCCTGCACCTGGAAGGCGCCGCTGCCGCGCCTGAAGCTCAGCACGGTGTTTCCGCCGGCCGACCGATGCACGGCTTCGAGAATCGCCCCGGTCGTCAGCGCATCGTCCAGCTTCGCGCCGAGCCGCGTCGCGATCTGGTCGTTGCCGCCGCGCACATGGAAGCGTTCGTCGCTTTCGCCGAACACGCGGAACCGTTCGACACCGGGATCGATGAAGGTGAGGAAATTCAGTGCCGACTGCTGCTCGCATTCGAGGCCCATCTCGGTCGTGTAGGCGACCTCGATCAGCCGGCGCAGCCAGCCGGATGCGCCGTTGCGATCGAGCCAGTGCGCCAGCGATTCGCGGTCGAGCGCTTCGGCGCCGCCGGGCGCGGCATAGGTGATCTGCGCTTCCGGCAGCGTGTCGGCATCGCGCCGGATCGCCTCGGCGAGCGGAGCGAACTCGCGCAGGATGTCGGTTTCGCTGTAGCGCCGCCCGGCACAGAACCAGATATCGCCATACGCGGCGGTCGGATCCTCGGCAAGATCGTCGAGGACCAGGTCGAGTTCGGCCGCCAGCGCACGCACGCGTTCGTGGCCGCTGTCGATCAGTTCGCCGCCGAGCTCGCACACCTGGCCGTCGGCGAAATGCCCGCGCAGGCTCAGGATGCGTCCGCCGATGCGTTCCTGCGCCTCGTACACGTGCACGCCGACGCCGGCCTGGCGCAGCCGCCACGCGCAACTCAATCCGGCAATGCCGGCGCCGACGATGACCACATCGTCGCGGCCCTGCGCGCGGCGCGGCGGCGGCGCGCACGCGGCGAGCAGCAGGCCGGCCGAAGCGCCGAGCGACTGCTGCAGGAAACGCCGACGCGAGGCGTCGATGCGGCGTTCGCGCTCGCGCGCGATCGCCTCGTCGAGCGGCTCGCCGCTGGCACGCGCCTGCGCCGCCACGAGGGCGCCGCGGCGCAACAGATCGACCAGTCTCGTACGCGCCACGGCCTTCCCCCTTGCACGTCTCGCCGCCCGATTGTCCACGGGCTCCATGGCAAATGCACGTTCCGCGACGTGACCTCCGCGGCTGGCGGCCGCACGCGGCGGCAGCAGGCGATGCACAGGCCGGCAGCCTCCAGGCGCGATCGGATGGCGAATTGGCGCGATCGGATTTTCAGGCGCAGGATCGGCCTCCTACAGTGCGGCACCAGGCGCACCGCCTCGCTCACTACAGGAAACCCCATGTCCAAGGTCTGGTTGATCACCGGCAGTTCGCGCGGCTTCGGCCGCAGCCTCGCCGAAGCGGTACTCGCCGCGGGCGATCGTCTCGTCGCCACCGCGCGCACGCCCGGGCAACTGTCCGATCTCGTCGCCCGCTACGGCGATCGCGTGCGCACCGCCGCGCTCGATGTCACCGACATGCAAGCGGCACGCGCGGCCGTAAAGACGGCCATCGATGCGTTCGGCCGTCTCGATGTCGTGGTCAACAATGCCGGCTTCGGCAATATCGCTTCGATCGAGGACGTCACCGACGCGGATTTCCGCGCGCAGTTCGAAACGAACTTCTTCGGCCTGGTCAACGTCACGCGCGCGGCGCTGCCGGTGCTGCGCGAACAGGGCGCCGGCCATTTCATCCAGTTCTCATCGATCGGCGGCCGCTTCGGCGCACCCGGGCTGGCCGCCTACCAGTCGGCGAAGTTCGCCGTGGAAGGCTTCTCCGACGTGCTGTCGAAGGAAGTCGCGCCGTTCGGCCTCAAGGTCACCCTGATCGAACCCGGCGGCTTCCGCACCGACTGGGCGGGCTCGTCGATGTCGGTCGGTGCGATCAGTGCGCCGTACCAGCCGACGATCGGCGCCTTCGCCGAGTTCCGCAAACGCTACGATGGCCGCCAGCCGGGCGATCCCGCCAAGGCGGCGCAGGCCATCCTGAGCATCGCCGCGATCGACGCGCCGCCGCTGCGCCTGTTGCTCGGCAGCGATGCGGTATTCATCGCCGAACACGTGCTGGCGACGCAGGCCGCGCAGGACCGGCAGTGGAAGGAACTCAGCCTGTCCACCGACTTCGCAGCGCCGACGGCGGAGGATTTCGCACGGCTGGGCGCGCTGCTCGGCATCGCGCCGGCGAAGGCTGCCTGAGGCAGCCATGACCGCCGATCAGATTCCGATCAACGCCCTGCGCATCGCGCGCTTCCAGGCGCTCGGACTGGACATGCCCCGCGTGCTCGAACTCGCCGGCCTCACCGAGGCGATGTTCGAGCCGCCGCAGGCACGCCTCAACACGCGCCAGTTCTTCGCGTTCTGGCGCGCGGTCGAACAGGTCGGCGCCAACCCGGCGTTCGGCCTCGAACTCGGCGGCAATATTTCCCCCCAGCACTACGATGTCGCCGCGATCGCGGCACTGCACTCGGCGAATTTCGGCGAGGCGCTGCGCAAGTTCGCGCGCTACAAGCGCCTCACCTGCCCGGAAGAAATTACCATCGAAATCGCCGGCGGCGAGGCGGGCATGCATGCGCGCTGGCTGCTTGCCGAGAGCGATACGCCCGCGCTGCTCACCGACGCCATGTTTGCCGCCTCGCTCGGCCTCGCGCGCCACGGCACCGGCCGCACGATCGTGCCGCGGCGCATCGAGTTCGCGCGGCGCGATCCGGGCACGTCGCTGCACCGCGATTTCTTCGGCTGCGAGGTGCGCTTCGACGCACCGCGGGATCTGCTCGTGTTCGACGCCGCGACGCTGGACGAACCCTTCTTGAGCTACAACGAGGACCTGCTCGCCATCATGCTGCCCGGGCTCGAGGCCGCGCTGCGCGAGCGCGGCGCGCCGCGCACGCTCACCGATCAGGTCGATGCGATCCTGGCCCGCGGCATGCGCGGCCAGCGTCCGAGCATCGAGGCGGTCGCCGGCGAATTGCACATCAGTGCGCGCACGCTGCAGCGCAGGCTGGCCGAAGCGGGCACCAGCTACCAGCAGCAGCTCGATCGCGTGCGCCGGCAGGCGGCACGGCAACTGCTCACCACCACCCATCTGGAAACCGGCGAGATCGCCTTCTTCCTCGGCTTCGAGGAACTGAACTCATTCACGCGCGCGTTTCACCAGTGGGAAGGCACCACGCCGAACCGCTGGCGCGAGAGCGCCCGACACTAGGAATCGACATGCCCGGCTGGACCACCCACGACATCCCCGCGACGGTGGCAGGCGTCGGAACGCCTGAGCGGCTTGCGCTTGGGCGAGGCGGCGACGCAGGCAACCGCCTGAGGCGGCGCTACTCGCGTGCGGCCAGGCGCAGTCCGCGCGGCGTCAGGCGCTGCTCGATCAGTTCGAAGACGCCCTGCACGAGCAGGGCGAGCAGCGCGGCGGGGACCGCGCCTTCGAGGATCAAGCCGAGGTCGTCGAGGCGGATGCCGGTGATGATCGGCTGGCCGTAGCCGCCGGCGCCGATCAGCGCGCCGAGGGTCGCGGTGCCGACGTTGATGACGGCGGCGGTCTTGATGCCGGCAAGGATCGAACGCAGTGCC
This sequence comes from Dokdonella sp., assembly GCA_036398455.1. Classification (GTDB taxonomy): domain Bacteria; phylum Pseudomonadota; class Gammaproteobacteria; order Xanthomonadales; family Rhodanobacteraceae; genus Dokdonella_A. The sequence continues at coordinate 11 of DASWPR010000580.1, read as the reverse complement.
AGCGGCAGTTC
>DASWPR010000579.1:0-9510 GCA_036398455.1 Dokdonella sp. | reverse complement strand
CCCTCCGGAAGCGTTGGAGTGTAGGCAAACGCGGGCGGCGGCGCCACGCGTCGGAGGTCGCGGTTACACTGCGCGCAGCCGAAACTCCTCGCCCTCATGACCGATTCCCGACTTCAGCACGCCGAACTGACGCACACCGTGCGTTCCCTGCGACTCGGCGTCGATGCCAGCGACCTGCACGGTTCCTTGAGCGGCTACTTGTGCGGCGGCGCCTGCCCCGGCGAAACCGATTGGCTCGGTGCGCTCGAAATCGACCTCGGCGCCGACCTGACGGCGGCCGCGCAATCGATGCAGCTGCGCCGGCTCTACCGCGAGTGCCGGGCGCAGTTCGAGGAATCGCCGGCGAGCATCGAGCCGCTGCTGCCGGATGCGCCGCTGGCGCAGCGCGCGGCCGGGCTGGTTGAGTGGTGCCGCGGTTTTCTCGGCGGCTTCGGCCTGTCCGGTGCGAGCCTGCGCACGGACTTGTCGACCGATGCGCGCGAAATCCTCGCCGACCTCGGCACCATCGCCAACGGCAACATCCAGACCTCGGGCAGTCGCGAAGATGAACAGGCCTTTGCCGACGTGCTGGATTTCGCCTGCACGGCCGCCGCCGTGCTGCATCGCGAACTCGGGCGCGCACCCAGGCGTTCGTTGCACTGAGCCGGCCAAATCCTGCCGCCGAAAGCCAGCGCGCGGGCGCGCCTGCGCTTAGAATGCGCAGCGTCGCCCTGTTCCGAGCGTAGCTGCGAACCGATGTCACGATGATCGAAGCCAAGGAGTACGCGCGCCGCCGCCGCCAGCTGATGCGCATGGCCGGCCCCGACGCGATCGTCATCGTCGCCGCCGCGCCCGAACGCGTGCGCAACAACGACGCGCACTACCCGTATCGCCAGGACAGCGATTTCCATTACCTGACCGGGTTCGCCGAGCCCGATGCCGTGCTCGCGCTGGTGCCCGGGCGCCAGGCCAGCGAGACGATCCTGTTCTGTCGCGAGCGCGATGCCGAACGCGAACGCTGGGACGGCCCGCGCGCCGGCACCGAGGGCGCGGTCGCGCGCTACGGGCTCGACGACGCATTCCCGATCGACGACATCGACGACATCCTGCCCGGCCTGATCGAAGGCCGTGCGCGCGTCTACTACCACTTCGGCCGCGATACCGAATTCGATCTGAAGCTGATCGGCTGGGTCAACCGCGTGCGCGCACAGGTGCGCCAGGGCGCGAAGCCGCCGCACGAATTCGTCGCGCTGTCGCACCTGCTGCACGACCTGCGCCTGTACAAGTCGCGCGGCGAACTGCGCCTGATGCGCAAGTCCGCGAAGATCGCCGCCGCCGCGCACGTGCGCGCGATGCAGGCGACGCGGCCGGGCATGAACGAACACGAAGTCGAAGCCGAACTGCTGCACACGTTCCGCCGCCAGGGTGCCGTGCCGAGCTACGAGCCGATCGTCGGCGGCGGCGCGAACGGCTGCGTGCTGCACTATCGCGCGAACAACGCGCCGCTGATGGACGGCGACCTGCTGCTGATCGACGCCGGCGCCGAGTACGAGTGCTATGCCTCCGACATCACGCGGACGTTTCCGGTCAACGGCCGCTACACGCCGGAGCAGCGCGCGCTGTACGACCTCGTGCTCGCCGCCCAGCTCGCCGCGATCGAAGAGGTGCGCGCCGGCCGGCCGTTCGACGCATACCACGAGGCGGCGGTGCGCACGCTCACCCGCGGGCTGGTGAAACTCGGCCTGCTCAGCGGCAGCGTCGAGAAGAACCTGCGCGAACACGCCTATCGCAAGTTCTACATGCACAAGACCGGACACTGGCTCGGCCTCGACGTGCACGATGCCGGCGACTATCGCGTCGACGGCGAATTCCGCGTGCTCGAAGCCGGCATGGTGGTCACCGTAGAACCCGGCCTCTATCTCGCGCCGGACCTGAAAGGCGTGCCGGCGAAGTTTCGCGGCATCGGCATCCGCATCGAAGACGACGTCGTCGTGACGAACGGCGATCCCGAGGTCATTTCCGACGGTGTGCCGAAGGACGCCGATGCGATCGAGGCCTTGATGGCGGCGTCGCGATGACGCCACTGCGTGTGCTTTTTCCGCTGCTGGCCGGTCTCGTCGCAGCGAACGCTTCCGCTCAGAGTTCCGCCCCTGCTGCTGCTCCTCCTGCTGCCGCTTCCGCCGCGGTCGCGACGCTGGACTACGGGCTGTTCGGTACGCTGCACTTGAGCCGGCCCGCCGGCAGCGTCGCGCATACGGTCATGCTCATATCCGATCGCGACGGCTGGACCGCACGCCAGGATGCGCTCGGCGCGGCGCTGGCTGCACAGGGCGCATTCGTGGTCGGCGTCGACCTGCCGGCGTATCTGTCGCACATGGAAGCGATCGCCGACAAATGCGCGTTCCCGGCGGCGCATTTCGAAGAAGTCGCGCACTGGGTCGAACGCCACGAAGGCGTTTCCACCTACGCCTATCCGCTCGTCGTCGGCGATGGCGCCGGCGCCGCGTTCGCCTATGCGATGACGGCGCAGGCGCCGGCCGGCACCTTCGAGGGCCTAATCACGCTCGGCTGGGATTCGACGCTGCGCTTTCCGAAAGTGTTCTGTCCCGGCGATGCCGGTGCGATGACCGCGCCGGCCGACAAGGGCGGTTTCCGCATCGTGCCGGTGGCGAAGTTCCCGCTGCACTGGCTGCCGCTGCCGTTCGCGAAGGACGCGCGGCTCGGCGGTCTCGGCGCGCTGCTCGCGAACGTCTGGCGCCTGTTCGATGCAGCGGCGGCGCTGCCCGCCGTGCACGACGCCGGCAGCGAACTTGCGCGCGCCTATGCCGGCTGGCGCCGCGGCGAGGACGCCGCGACGGCGGCGCTGCCGGACGATGTCGCCGACCTGCCGCTGACCGATATCGCGGCGACCGGCGGCGGTGCGGATGAAACGCATCGCATCGCGATCATCGTCACCGGCGACGGCGGCTGGGCCGGGCTCGATCGCGGCGTCGCCGACGCACTGACTGCGCACGGCGTGCACGTGATCGGCTTCTCCACGCTCAAGTTCTTCTGGCAGAAGCAGACCGCGGACGCCACCGCGCAGGCGCTCGCACGCGTGATCGCGCACTATGGCAAGAACGATGCGCAGGCCGGGTTCGTATTGATCGGCTACTCGTTCGGCGCCAGCCTCGTCCCGGTCATCGTCAACCGCCTGCCGGAGGAATTGCGCAAGCGCGTGCAGGGCGGCGTGATGATCTCGCCCGACGACGAAGCGGTGTTCGAGATCCACGTCGGCGACTGGTTCGGCTCGACCCATCACGATGAGGCATTGCCGATCGGTCCGGAGATCGCCGCGTCGAAAGTGCCGCTGGTCTGCGTGCACGGTGCCGACGAAGACGACAGCTTCTGCCTCAAGCCGGCGCCGCCGCATATGCGTGTGGTTTCGCTGCCGGGCGGGCATCACTATGACGGCGACTACGACAGGCTCGGTGCGCTGATCGTGAAGAGCCTGCCGGCCGGGTCGTCCGCGCCAAAGCCTTGAATGTCGCGAGACAGGGACACGCGCCGATGAGGGAATCGCCGCACCGATGAGGGGACCGCGCCCTACGTGGCGCGGTCGCCCATTGGACCCCTTGCGGCGTCGATGCGGTGTGAAAGCAACCTTCGCTGCACCCTGTAAGAACTTGCAGGTTACTGCGCCGTCCCGCGCTGGCTATTTCTGGCCGCGTTGTCGGTGAGCGCGCACTGATCCTGCGCGCTGGCGCAATGCGGCGGCATTCGCGCTTCGACAGCCTCCTCCCCCCGGGGAGATGGCTGGTCGTCGAAGCAGAGCACCCCACGCATTCGCCATCCGGATCTGTCGATCCGCCGCGCCGACGCCCGATCCTTCTGCGAGGTGCGAGCGATGAAAACCCGAACTCTGCGAGACTTCTTCACGCGACAGCACCTGCCGGCAGCCGGTGCGTTCGTCGCGTTGCTGCTGGCGACGACGTCGGCGCCGCTGCACGCGGCCAGCATTCCGATACCGAATGGCAATTTCTCCGACGCCGGCAACTTCGGACAGGTCGGCGGCGGCCTGCTCGGCGCGGCGGGCACCGATGTCGTCATCGGCAGCGGGCCGTGGACCGGCAGCTATCACGGCGTGCTCGGCCTGCTCGCACCGCCGCAGCTGGCCATCGGTGCGGGCGGCGCCACGCTGAGCGGAATCGCCGGCATCAACATCCTGCAGCTGCTCGACAACGGCGGTTACTTCAGCCAGACGCTGGCGGTGCCCTATGCGCCCGGCCAGCATTACGTGTTGAGCGCCCACGTGGACGCCGGCACGGCGCTCGATGTGGGCCTGCTCGGCAGCGGCAATATCGGCCTGGCGCTGCGGGCCGGCAGTCTCACGCTGTCCTCGACGGCGACAGCGCCGCCCCAGTTGATTTCGCTGCTGCCGCTCGGCGGCACGCAATTCCAGCTGAGCCTGACTTTCGACTCGCCGGATACGGTGAGCGGCAACGTCGGCATCCAGCTGCTCGGCACGCCGGACGATCTGATCGGCGTGAGCCTGCTGCCTGCGGTCACCTACAGCAACGTGACGCTCGATGCCAGCGCCATCAATCCGCTCGCCGGCGCGGTGCTCGGCGTCGATGGCACGCTGCAGCAGGCCGTTGTCGCACAACCCTTCGCCATTCCACTCGGCGTGCAGGTGGTCGATGCGCTGGGTGACGGCGTTCCCAATATCGAAGTGACGTTCAGCGCGCCGGCGAACGGCGCCAGTGCGACGCTGTCGCCGGCCAGCGTGATGACCGACGCGAACGGCCTGGCTTCGACGAACGCAACCGCCAACACCGTGGCCGGCAGCTATACGGTCAATGCGACCGTCGCCGGTGTCGACGCGCCGGCCAGTTTCGCCTTCACCAATCTGGCAGGCCCGCCGGCATCGCTGACGCCGGTCGGTCCGGGTGCCGACCAGAGCGCGACGGTGTCGACGCCGTTCGACAACCCCCTGGTGGTCGGTGCCGCCGACCAGTTCGGCAATCCGACGCCTGGCATCGTCGTCGATTTCAGCGCGCCGGCGAGCGGCGCTTCGGCGACGCTGGCGCCGACGAGCGCGACCACCGATCTGAATGGGCTTGCCCAGGTCGAAGGCAGCGCGAACGCGATCGCCGGCGACTATGCGGTCACCGCACAGGTCGAAGGGTCTGCCGTGACGGCATCGTTCGCGCTTTCCAACACCTTGCCCGACGGCACCACGATCGACGCGAACGGCGACGGAAATCCGCAGTCGGCCGACCTCGGCGCGCACTTCACCTGCGCACTGGTCGCGCACGTCGACCAGCCCGGCGGCGGCGCCTACGCCGGCGTGCAGGTCGCCTTCGAGGCACCGGCGAGCGGGGCGTCGGCCGTGCTGTCGAACGGCACCGACAGCGGGATCTCGGTCACGGCGACCACCAACGCGAACGGCGATGCGATCGTCGGGGCAACCGCCAACCAGATCGGCGGCGACTATGCGGTCACGGCGTCGCTGGTCGGAGGCGTCGGCACCGACCCGGTCAGCTTCGCGATGCGCAATATCGAATCGCTGATCTTCGCCGACGGCTTCGATATTCCGTGCACGCCACTGCCTTGAGGGAGGCGGGAAGGGGGCGCAGCCTGCGGGTTGCGCCCCCTGACCTGAGCAATGCGTCGCGGATTGCAGCGACGAGCGCTTGGAGTCCGGCAGCGCGCACGGTAGGCTAGGCTTGGAACAAAGCGCAGCAGGGGCGCATCGATCATGGCAAGTGCAGTAGTACGCGTGGCGTTCGCGCTGGCGGTGTCGTGGGTATTCACGGCGCGCGCTGGAACGCTGGAAGAAGACGAAGCGCACATGGAGCGCGTGATGCAGGCCGAGCGGCTGGCCGCTGCGGCGAAGAATCAGGGCCATGCCGGCGACACCAAGCGTGCACCGGATGGCACCGCGAGCGAACCTGCGCCGGTGGCCGCCGTGGTCTTCGCGCCGACGCCGCCGTCGCCCAATTCCGACTGGCTCGCCTCCGAGCAGACGCAGAACGGCGGCCTCAGCTTTGGCGACCTCGCCCAGCACGTCGGCTCACGCGTCTCCATCGTCACGGCCGGCGAACACGTGCACAACGGCGTCGTCAGCGCGGCGGACGCACGCCAAGTCACCTTGCGCGTCAAACGCCGCGGCGGCCAGGCGACGTACGCACTGCCGCGCAACCAGATCGTCAGTATCGCCCTGCGCTAGTCGCGCACGGCCCGAACGGGCCGTCGTGCAATCTCCGTGGGCGCCTAGCGCCCGCCGAAGAGGAATCGCCGATAGCCGCCCGCGACCAGCGCGGCGATGTCGATCAGCAGTCCCGGCACCCACAAGCCGCGCGGGTAGGCGAGATACGAGCCGACCCATTCCGGACCGAATTTTTCCTTGTAGCGGCGCAGGCCCTGGTAGTTGTAGAAGCGGCCGCCGTACTGGAACGCCAGCGCGGCGAGGCGTTCGTTGACGCGCGCATAGGGGTTGTCGCCGACGGCCGACAGCGGCGCCATGCCGAGGCTGAAACTGGCGTGGCCATGATCCTTCGCCCACTGCATCACCTTGGCGAACAGGAAGTCCATCGTACCGCGCGGTGCGCCGTCGACGTGACGCATCAGGTCGACGCTGGCGGTGCCGTTCGGGCCATACGGCGGCAGCACGTTGGCGAACGCGAGCAGTTCGCCGTCGCGGCGGACCAGGGCGAGCGGGCTCCAGGCGAAATAGTCGGCGTCGAAATGGCCGAGCGAGAAACTCTTTTCGTGCGCGCCCTTGTCCGCCAGCCAGGCGTCGGAAACGCGCTCGAGCTCGCTCATCAGCACGGTATCGAACGGCGGTTCGATCAGCTCGAAGGTGAGCCGTTCCTTGACCGAACGGTTGACCGCCTGGCGCAGGTCTTCCCAGCGCTTTCCCGCCAGGGTGAACTCGTCGAGGCGGATCGTGGCGAGCTCGCCGAGCTTGAACAGGTCGAAGCCGAGATCGTGGTACAGCGAAAGGTCCGGCTCCAGCACTTCGTAGAACACCGGCACGCGGTCCTGGGCGTCGGCGAACTGGCGGAAGTCGAGGATCGCGCGCTTGATCGCCGCTTCCGGTCCGCTCGGCGAGCCGAGCGCGACGAGGCGGTCGCGCACGGCGCCGTAGGCGACCACGGCGTGGCTGTCGGCCGACCAGAACAGGTGCTTGTCGCCCATGAAGGAAAGGTGCGCGAACTCGCCGCCGCCGTGTTCGAGGTAGACCGCGCGTGCGCGTTCCAGCTCCGTGTGCTGGGGCATCTTCAACGGCGGGCGCCGCACCGAGAACGACTGCCAGATCAGGTAGATCGCAAGGCCGAGCGCTGCGGCGAACAGGCCGCGGCCGATCTTCGAGGAATGCTCGCCGATGCCGAAGTACCACAAGTCGAAGCTGTCGTCGCCGAGCACGGCCCACACGCCGATTGCGAAGAACGCGAGCACGACCACGATCAGGCCGGCCAGCCAGGTGAACGTGGTCAGCGAGGTCAGGCTCATCGCGCGCTGGGTGAATTCGCGCTTGCGCGTGCGCAGCAGCAGCGCGATCACCAGCAGGAACAGCGCTTCGCCGAAATGCAGGCCCTTGGTCACGGCGAGCAGCGCGCCGACGACCAGGGTCACCGAAGCAAGCCGGTAGGCGACGCGCAGGCGGCCGTCGATGCCGCGGCCGAGGCCGAGCAGCAGCACGCCGGTCAGGATCGACAGCCAGTACGAACTTTCGACGGCGGCCAGCGGCAGATGCTCGCGCACGACCTCGATATGTTCATGCACCGCGGGAATCGCCGCCGAGGCGAGCAGGACCAGACCGGCGAGGAACGTCAGCACCGCGAGCACGCGGATGCCGAAGCCGGCGAGCAGGCTGGCCGGCAGGCCGAGCATGCCGAACAGCGGGTGCGTGCGCAGCCGCTCGGTCGCGCGGGCGACCACCGGCAGGCGCTCGGCCAGCATGCCCGAGCCGAAGTACAGGCCGGCGAGCAGCGGCAGCAGGTAGTAGGCGATGCGGAACAGGAACAGGCCCGACAGCACGGCCGCGCTTTCGTAGCCGCCGCTGGTCAGCGCGAGCAGCATCAACCCGTCGAATACGCCGAAACCACCCGGAATCAGGCTGAGCAGGCCGAGCGCCTGCGCTGCGGCAAAGCTGCCGAGCATCGGCCCGGCCTTCACGTGCACGCCGGACATGTACAGGCACGCGTACAGCACGGTCGCCGCGAGCAGCCAGTCGACGAACGACAGCAGCGCCAGTCCGAGCTTCAGGCGCAGCGGCGGCAGTTCCATGCCGCGCGGCAGCCAGCGCATCAGGCGTCGCCGCGTGGTCAGCACGAAGAACGCCGGCAGATAGAGCGCCGCGGCGACGAGCGCGGCGATCGCGATCCAGTGCGTCGTCACGTTCGGCGTGATCGGCGTCGAGCCCAGCGCCAGTGTCGCGATGATCAGGATCGACAAGCCGAGCGGCAGCGACAGCACCTGCAGGCCGATCAGCGCGGCGCTGACCGCCAGTTCGATGCGTCGCGCCGAAAAGCCGAGCAGGCGCACGCCGGACCCGACGGCGCCGGAAAGATTCAGGGTGTTGGCCAGCGCGTTGGCGACGAAGGCGAGGCTGAGCACCTCGCGCGCCGACATCGGCACGCCGAGCCAGCGCGCGATCAGCACGTCGATCAGGCCGGTGAACGCGACCGCGATGAGCGCGAGCAGCGCGACGCCGAGCGCGGGCAGGGTCGGCACCTCGAGCAGGGTGCGCTGCATCTCCGGCAGGTTGAACTCGTTGATGCCGCGCACGACCAGCCAGCCGACCAGCAGCAGGAACGCGATCGGCACCAGCCAGCGCAGGTAGGCGCCCCAGCCTGATGCGGCGGCTTGGTCGGGATTGGCGACGGATTCGGTGCTCATGCGAAGACGATCTTCCCTGCGACGCCTGCCAGTGTAGCGGTGCCGTGTTGACAGACGTGAATGCGGCAGTCCGCTACTCGCGCCGCGCGTGCGCGCCGAGCAGGTCCTTGACGCTGTCGATGTACTGCGGCATCCAGTTCTTCGGCACGCCGAAGCCGTGGCCGACTTTCGGCAGCATGACGGCTTTCGAGTCCTTCTGGCCGGCGGCGAATTCGGACGCGAATTTCGGATCGCAGACCTGGTCGGCTTCGCCCTGCAGGATGCGCCACGGCACGTCGACCGTTTCGCGCTTGTCGAACATCCAGGTCGGCGGCGTCTGCTGCCAATGCTGGGTCAACCCGCCGCTGCCGGGGCAGAACGGCTTGTGGATCAGCAGGTCCGGGCAGAAGCCGAGGCTGATGCCGCCGCCGAAGCGATGGCCGGCATCGGCGGCGAGCGCGGTGTAGGTGATCGTCGCGCCGGAGGAATAGCCGATGATGACGGGCCGCGTGTCCAGCGGCAGGCCGAGCTGGCGCACCAGGTCGTTGCCGAATTTGGCCAGCACGCCATCGGCATCGCTGCACGCCGCATCGCCGGCATCGAGTGCCTTCAGGTATTGCGGCGTGCTGAAGCCGGCGACCCAGTAGCCGAGTGCGACAGCCTGAT
>DASWPR010000578.1:0-5202 GCA_036398455.1 Dokdonella sp. | reverse complement strand
GCCTGGCCGCCCTGTCGAAGGCCGCGCGACCGTTGATGAAGGGGCGCGGCGGCGCCGTGCTCACGCTGACCTATCTCGGCGCCGAACGCGCACTCGCCAACTACAACGTGATGGGCCTGGCTAAGGCGAGCCTGGAAGCGAACGTGCGCTATCTCGCCTACAACCTCGGACCGGAAGGCACGCGCGTGAACGCGATCTCGGCCGGCCCGATCAAGACGCTGGCCGCGTCCGGCATCGCGAACTTCCGCAAGATGCTCGATCACGTCGAGCAGAACGCACCGCTGCGCAGGAGCGTGACGATCGACGAGGTCGGCAATGCGGCCGCCTTCCTCTGTTCCGATCTCGCCTCCGGCATCACCGGCGAGGTGACCTATGTCGATGCCGGCTACAACACGCTCGGCATGACCGGCATCTGAGCCGGACCCGGACGCCGGCGACGACTGGCATGACCCGACCCGTGCATGCCTTCGGCGACTGCACCCTCGATCCTGCGACACGCGAACTGCGTCGCTCCGGAACACTGGTCGCGCTGTCACCGAAGATCTTCGACTGCATCGCCTACCTGCTCGAGCACCGCGATCGCGCCGTCGGGCGCGATGAACTCGCCGCGGCCGTCTGGGGCAAGGCCGACGTCACCGACGGCATGCTCGGCCAGGTCGTGGTCAAGGCGCGCCGGGTCATCGGCGACACCGGCGGCGAGCAGGATGCGATACGCACGATTCCACGCTTCGGCTATCGCTGGGTCGCGCCGGTGGAAGCGCTGCCGGCGCCGGAGGCTGGCGCGAAACACGTAGCCGCAGACAGCGCGGCGGCCGCAGAACCGGCAGCGCGACGCGATCCGGTCGATCCGCCCGCGCTGGAAACGCCGGCCATCGCGCCTGCGGCCGGCCACGCATCGGGCGAATCCGCCGCCCGCCCGAACGCGACGGATGCCGCGCGCATTCGCACAGGACCGACTGGCGCCTCCACGCGCCGGCGCTGGGCGCTCGCTGTGCTGGTCGCGTCGGCCGCCGCACTCGCCGTCATCGCCATCGCATGGCGTCAGCTCGACCATCCCCGCACCACGTCGATCGATCGCAGCGCCACGGCGGCGTCGCCCCATCGTTCCGATGCGGTGGCCGTGCTGCCCGTCGACGTGCCGCCGACGGAAGACGCCGCCTGGGTGCGCCTCGGCGTCATGGATGTGATTGCCGGACGCCTGCAGGGCGCCGGGCTTGCCGTCGTGCCGAGCGAGAATGTCGCTGCGCTGGTGCGCGCGGCGAAGGACCCTCTTGCAGTGGCCGTGCCGGAAGCGACGGGCGCACGCTTCCTGGTTTCGCCGGTGGCGACGCGCGTCGGCCAGGAATGGCTGCTGCGCCTGCGCTGGCACTCGACCGACGGCGAAGATCACGCGGCCGAGGCACGCGATGCCGATGTGATCAAGGCCGCGCGCAACGCGACCGACAATCTGCTGCTCCTGCTCGGACATTCCAGCCCTGCCGGCCACGGCGAGGCGATTCCTGCCGAAGTGCTCTCTCGCGCGCGCGCAGCCATGCTCATCGACGATCTCGACGGCGCGCGGCGACTGCTCGATTCGGTCCCCGCCGACGCCCGGCAGGCGGTCGAGTGGAATGTCCTGCGCGCACAGGTGGACTACCGCAGCGGCCGCTTCGCCGAGGCGCGGCAGCGCTTCGAGAACCTCCTCGCCAGCGTGTCGGGCGAAGCCGATCCGGTGCTGCGTGCGCGCATCCTCAACGGCCTCGGCGCCGTGCTGGCCCGCGTCGATTCGCCCGACCGCGCGCGCCGCGTCTTCGACGAAGCCCTGCTGCTGCTCGGCAACCGCAACGAGCCTGCCGAACTCGGCCGCGCCTATTCCGGGCGTGCCGTCAGCCATGCCATCGACGGGCGCTACGACCTCGCCAGCAGTGATTTCGCGCAGGCGCGCATTGCGCTGCAGATGGCCGGCGACACGCTGACGCTCGCCCTGCTCGAATCCAACGAAGGCATTCTGGAAATCCGCCGCAATCACCAGGCCGCCGCATTGCCGCTGCTCGAACACGCATCGGCGAACCTGGAACGCATGGGCGCGCTCAGCGGCCTCGCCATCGCGACCGCCGAACTGGTCGAGGCACGCCTGGCCGTGCTCGAGCCGGCACAGGCGCTGGCTGCGGCCGAGCGCGTGTGGCCGCGTTACGTCCACCAGGACACGCCGTCGAAACGACTGCTCGGCTACAAGCGCGCGCGCGCGCTCACGGCCGTCGGTCGACTGACCGAGGCGGGCGCGTCGCTGGACGAGGTGCTGCAGTCGCTCGACCGCACGCAGGAGGCGCCGCTGCTGGCCGAAGTCCAGCTGCAGCAGGCCCTGCTCGAAGCCCTCGCAGGCCGCTACGGTGAAACCCTGGCGCTCGCGCGGCAAGCGGTCGACGGCCTCTCCAACGCCGAAGAGGCCCACCCGCGCGCACTCGCCTGGCTGCTGCTCGTGCGCGCCCTGCGCGGGCAGGATCGCGTTGCCGACGCCGGCGCCGAAGTGCAGCGCTTCGCGGAATGGAGCCGCCGCTCGGCCGACGCGGCAGCCGTCACCTATGCCAGTCTGGGCGAGGCGGAACAGGCGGCCGCGGAACATCGCACCGACGCCGCCGCGCAGCGTTACGAACAAGTGCTGCACGGCGCGCTCAAGGACGGCGTGCCGACCGACATCGCCGCCGTGGTCGCCTCGTACGCCCGCGTCCTGCTGGCATCGAATGATCTTGCCGGCGCCAGCGTCGTGATCGGCCATGTCGCCCGCTGGGCCGATCACGACTTCGACTGCGCGCTGCTGCAGACCCGGCTCTATCACGCCCTCGGCCAGCCGGAGGCGTGGCGCGACGCGTTCGACCAGGCGGAGAAGCTCGCGGGCGAACGTTCGATTCCACTCGCGCTCCGTTCACCACCGCCGCGCGCGGCACCGCCGGGCGAGCGGCAGCCGTAGAGCCGCGGCGCGCGTTTGCAGGCGTCAGTCATCGATCCATCGCGGAACGCTCACGAATCGGTCGCGCCGCGCGGCGCGCCACCGATTGTTGCAGTGCGCTGTTTTCGCTGAAGATGGGTGTGCGCGGCGTCCGCCTCCACGCGGTCGCGAAGCACGGCCTTTCTCGCCACGCGCACGGCGGGCCGGCATTCATCTCACGGGGGTTTTTCGTCCATGCCTGTCCCGCTTCGCACTCTCCCGGCCCTGCTGGCCGCCGCCTTCGCAATGACGGGGTCCGCTGCGGCCGTCGGTGCCGCTGCCGGCCCCAGCGGCGGCGCCATCGTCCTGTACGTCACGATGGATGTGATTCCGCCGTGGGGCTACGGCGACGATTGCGGAACGCTCGACGCCTCCAACGTCAGCGCGAACGTCGGCGACCACGTGCATCTCTGCTACATCGGTCTCAACAACACCGCGCAGACGCTCAACCTGCACTCGCTCGCCAACGACATCGACGGCGACCTGTTCACCGGTTTCGACGTCAACATTCCGCCGGGCAACCAGCAGAACCTGGCCGAGCTGCGCTTCACCGTGCGGTCCACGCGCGATCTCGTGCACACCTGGACGGCCAGCGACGGCGCCGGCGGCGACACCTTCACGACGACGACACAGACCCACCTCGAGGCGCTGGCCCCGACCGTCGAGCTCAGCCAGACGACCTTCGACGCCACCGCCGCGCCCGGCGAAGTGATCTATCAACCTCTGTCTATCGCGAGCATCGGGAGCGCCGACCTCAGCTGGCATTTCGGTGAATCGGCGGCGACCGGCAATGCCGACGGCAGCAGCCTCGCGATGCACACGCCGACCAACACTCGCAGCGCACCCGCAGCGCCAGCGGGAACCCCCGCGACCATCCCCGCCTATGCCGTCGAGATCGCTGCCGCCGGCAATCGCTACGTCGCGCTCGATCTCGCAGCGCCGTCGACGCCGCTGGTCGTTGCCGGCGCCACCCTGCCCGACATCGTCGGCGGCACCTTCATCGACGACGATTTCAGCCACGAATATCTGCTCAGCGACAGCGGCGGGCTGCTCGAGATCGATACGCAAACCGGTGCCGTCGACACGATCAATGCGCTGACGGCTCCGCTGGCCGGCGAACTCGGCTGGCATGGACTCGCCTGGGATCCGCACGCACGCGTTCTCTACGCCCTCTCGACCGACGGCACCTTGCCGACCCTGTACGAAATCGACCCGCTGAGCGGCGCAACCAACCGCATCGGTGCGATCAACGATCGCACGCTGACCGTCAACGGCATCTTCTCCGCGATCGCGGTAGATTCGGACGGCCGCATCTTCGCAATCGACCAGACCAACGACCTGCTGGTGGCGGTCGCGCTCGACCACTACAACCTGCCCGATCGCGTCAGCGGCTATACGATCGGATCGCTCGGCATCGACGTGGAAGGCCTCGCGTCGCTCGCGTTCGACGGTGCCACCGACACTTTGTATCTATCGGCGATCGATGCGGCCGCTGGAACCAACGGCATGTACACGCTCGACCCCGTCACCGGCGCGGCGACGCCGCTCTCGTCGATCGGCAATCCGGACAGCCGCTATCTCGCCCTCGCTGCCGTCGGCAGCGCCCGCCCCTGCGGTGTCGCGGTCGATGTCGCCTGGCTGTCGGTGAGCACCTATGTCGAGCCGCCGTTGCCGCCCGGCGAAGAAGTGACGGACAACGTGATCTTCGATGCGACCGACCTCGCGCCCGGCAGCTACGACGCGACGCTGTGCCTGCACACCAACGATGCGACGCGACGAAAGATCCCGCTACCGGTTCATCTCACGGTCGCCACCAGTGAACAGGGCAGCATTTTCAGGGCAGGCTTCGAAGGAGGCACGCGATGAATCGCCACGCCGATGAAACCCACGCGGCGATGCGCGCCCGACGCCTCCGCTCGCGCCCTCTGGCCGCCTGCCTGGCCGCGATCCTCGCCTCGTTCAGTGGCGCAGGCAGCGAGGCACGGGCGAATTCCGAAAGCGCCGCGGCACAGCCGTCCGCATACGGGCAGCTGCACGCGCGTGCCGTCGGCAGCGACTACGCATATCGCGCGCGACCTGCGCATGCGGCGTCGCCGTTGCGTCCATCGGGGACGACCTTGCCGGTGACCAGCTGCGCCGACGACGGCGGCCCCGGTACGCTGCGCAACGTCGTCGCCGGCGCCGCCAGCGGCGACACCGTCGACCTCAGCGCGCTCACCTGCAGCACGATCACCCTG
>DASWPR010000577.1:0-11972 GCA_036398455.1 Dokdonella sp. | reverse complement strand
CGCAAGCGCTGAGCGTCTGGCTCCCCCGTTTACGCGATGGGGGAGTGCTGCGGTCTACGTCGAGCGGGGCGGCGAGTCTTCGATATTTCGCCGTCATTCCCGCACAGTCGCGCCTTCATGATTTTCGACGTCATTCCCGCGAACGCGGGAATCCAAAGGCTTCCGCGCGTTTGAACATCACAATGGATTCCCGCGTCCGCGGGAATGACGGCGTGAGTGGTTATTCCCGCCTTTGCGGGAATAACGGCATGAATTGCCCAGGCCGGGTGTCGTGAATCGGCGGCGTCAATCCAGCCGCTTGCGGAATCTCAGCACGGCGATCGTCAGCACGATCAGCACGAAGGCCGCCAGCGCTGCCAGTTCGTGCCACATCTCGACCAGCGCCGCATCGCGCAGCATGATGCCGCGGATCAGGCGCAGGAAATGCGTCAGCGGGAAAATCTCGGCGAGCCACTGCGCCGCGCGCGGCATGCCGTCGTACGGGAACATGAAACCCGACAGCAGGATCTGCGGCAGGAACGTGAAGAACGCCATCTGCATCGCCTGGAACTGGCTGCTCGCGATAGTGGAAATGAGCACGCCGAGCGACAGCATCGCGGCGATGTAGGCGACCGCGGCCAGATACACCTCGAGCAGCGAACCGCGCACCGGCACGTCGAACACGAACTGGCCGAGCAGCAGGATCAGGGTCACCTGGAGCAGGCCGATGCCGATGTACGGCAGTACTTTGCCGAGGGTCAGCTCGAACGGCGACAGCGGCGTCGCGATCAGCATTTCCATATTGCCGCGCTCGCGTTCGCGCACGATCGCCATCGCCGTGAAGATCACCATCGTCATCGCGAGGATCACGCCGATCAGGCCAGGCACCGTGTTCAGCGGCGCGCGCCGTTCGGGGTTGTAGAAGTTGACGATCTCCACCGACGGATTGGCGATGGCGCCCGGCGGACTCGCGGCCGAGCCGTAGTCGAGCGAGGCCAGCGGAAGCGCCGAGAGCTGGCGCGCCGCCGCTTGCACCGACTGATCCGAACCATCCACCACCACCTGCCAGGCCGGCCGGTCCGGCCGTGCGAGGCGCGTCTCGAAGTCCGCCGGAATCACGATCGCCGCGCTGATCTCGCCGCGCCGCAGTGCTTCGTCGATATCCTGCGGTGCGCCGACATGGCGGCGGAAATCGAGCACCTGCGAAGAAGCGAGCTCGGCGATCAGTTCGCGCGAGTGCGCGGTGTTCGCCTGATCGAGTACGGCGGCCGGCAGATGGCGCACGTCGAGGTTGATCGCGAAGCCGAACAGCAGCAGCTGGATCGTCGGGATGCCGACGATCATGGCGAAGGTCAGGCGGTCGCGGCGCAGCTGGGTCAGCTCCTTGCGCACCACGGCGAGCAGGCGCGCGATGTTCATGCGGCCGCCTTGCGCGGCGCGTGGGTCGCGGCGACGAAGACGTCTTCGAGATTCGCGCCGACCGCTTCGATCGTCGCCGCCGCATCGATCGCATGGACCTGGCTGCGCAGCCAGTCGGCGCCGCCGTCACCGCGTTGCAGCAGTACGCGCAGGCTGCTGCCGATCTGCGCCACGCCGAGCACGGCCGGCGCCTGCGCCAGTGCCTGTTGCACGCGGCGCGGCTGCGCGCATTCGACGCGCAGCGTTTCGCCCGGAAGATCGGCCATCAGCTGCTGCGGACTTCCATTGGCGACGAGGCGGCCGCGATCGAGGATCGCCAGACGATGGCAGCGTTCGGCTTCGTCCATGTAGTGGGTGGATACCAGCATCGTCGTGCCGGCTTCGGCGAGATCGAACAAGGCATCCCAGAAGTCGCGCCGCGATTGCGGATCGACCGCGCTGGTCGGCTCGTCGAGCAGCAGCAGCTCCGGCTTGTGCATCACCGCGCAGGCGAGCGCGAGGCGCTGCTTCTGGCCGCCCGACAACGTGCCCGCGAGCTGATCGGCGAGATCGCCGAGGCGATACTGCACGGACAGCTCCTCGATGCGCTGGCGCGCGGCGGCGCGGGGGACGCCATGGATCGCGGCGAGAAAATCCAGGTTCTCGCGCACGCTGAGGTCTTCATAGAGCGAGAACTTCTGCGTCATGTAGCCGATCGAGCGCTTGACCGCCTCGGCTTCGCGCGGCAGCGCATGGCCGAGCACCGTGATGTCGCCGGCACTCGGAGCGAGCAGTCCGCACAGCATGCGGATCGTGGTCGACTTGCCGCAGCCGTTCGGACCGAGGAAGCCGTAGACCTCGGCGCGGCGGACCTCGAGGTCGAGACCATCGACCGCGACGAGCGAGCCGAAGCGCTTGGTCAACCCGCGCGCAATGATGACGGCGTCGCTGCCGTGCGCATTCATGGCGTGGCTCCGTGCGGGCCGTCAGCCGGCATGCGAACCGCCGCCCTGCGTGCAGTCCGCCTGCGTCGGCAATCCCGCCGGCAGCTTCGCCGCGGCGTCGCCGCCGAGCAGCAGTTCGGCGCGATAGGCGAGGCGGCTGGCGTCGTCGCCGGTCAGGGCGTAGTAGGGCGTGAACGCCGGATCGGAGCGCAGCGTGCGGATTGTCGCATCGAACGGCGCGGCGACCCCTTGCACGCGCACCCGGCAATGCATGCCTTCGGCAAGCCTGGCGCGCTGCGTGGACGGCACGTAGACGCGCGCATACGGCGCAGGTCCGGCCAGCAGACTGACCAGGCTCGAGCCGAGCGGCGGCTGGTCGCCGAGCCGGAACGGCAGTGCATCGACCTCGCCGTCGCGCGGCGCACGCACGTCCAGGCGCGCGCGCGTGAGCGCCAGGCGCTGCGTCGCTGCCTGCGTCGAGGCGAGCGCTGCCTCGGCCTGGTCGATGTCTTCGATGCGCGTGCCGTTGAGCAGTTCGCTCAGGTTGGCGCGCGAGGCATTCGCGCTGGCACTCGCGGTGCGCAGCGCAGTTTCCGCGTTGTCCAGGTCGGCTTGCGCGATCAGGCCGCGCTTGCGTATTTCGGCGAGCCGGTCGCGCTCGCGCCTGGCATTGGTCTGCGTCGAGTCGGCGCCGGCGAGGGTTGCGCGTGCCGCATCGATCGTCTCGATGCGCGTGCCGTGACGCAGCTCCGCCAGCGCGGCTTCGGCCTTGCGCTGATCGGCTTGCGCCTGCGCGAGCTGGGCATCGGTGCGGCGCGGATCGAGGCTGAGAATCGGGTCGCCGGCATGGACGCGCGCGCCTTCGGCGACGGCGATCGCAAGGATCGGCTCGGACACTTCGGCAGCGACCGCGATGCGATCCCATTCGAGGGTGCCGAGCAGGGGTGGCGGAGCATGATCGCTGCAACCGGCAACGGCCAGCATCAGCGGCACGCTGCCGAGTGCGCGTGACAAGGGTGTGCATTTCATCGTCAGGCTCCGAGGCCGTGTTCGAGCAAAGTCAGCGTGTGGCGCGCCAGCTGGTCCGGACCGACGTCGCCGGCGTCGAGCAAGCGCGTCCACAGCGCGCGTGCAGCGAGTGGAAACAAGGTCAGGCCGATCAGCGAGACGACCACCAGGCGCGGATCGAGTTCGGGGTTGAGGGTGCCTTGCGCCTGCGCGGCGGCAATCGTTCCGCTGAGGCGCGGCGCGATGCGGGCGCCGACGTGCGCCAGCAGCCGTTCGCGCAGCAGGCCGCCGTCGCTGAGTACCTCGCGCAGCCACAGCGTCGGCAACCACGGATTGGCGGTGAGCAGCGCGAACAGATCGCGTACGAAGGCGAAGATGCGTTCGCGCGGCGCCAGTGCGGCTGCGTCGAGGTCGCCCTGCAAGGTGGCCATCAGCGGCACGATGCGTTCTTCGACGAGCGCGTCGAGCAGGCGTTCGCGGCTGCCGAAGTAGTAGTGCAGCATGGCCGGCGTGACGCGTGCGCGGCGGGCGATCGCGCTCAGCGTCGTCGCCGCGATGCCCTGCCTGCTGAACAGGGTGATGGCGACGTCGAGCAGCCGTTCGCGCTGGTCGCCGCGCGACTTCGGCGGGCGGCCGGGACTGCGGCCAGGGGATTTGCGCACATCGATCATTCTCAAAATGTAATTAAATATATAATTAATTTCAAGCGTGCAGGCGAAGCACGCACGCGCAGCCGTTGTCACATCCACGGTTCTCCTACGACTATGGTCGTAGCGATGACAGCGGCCAGCTGTTCTAGGCTGTCCCTCCGGCGGGCAGGAAGCACATGAGCTACGAAGCGCTGTACCGGCAATCGATCGAGCAACCCGAGGTGTTCTGGGCCGAGCAGGCGAAGGCGATCCACTGGCACACGCCGCCGCGGCAGATTCTCGATTATTCGAATCCGCCATTCCGCCGCTGGTTCGTCGGCGGCCAGACCAATCTCTGCTACAACGCCATCGATCGCCATCTCGCCGAGCGCGGCGGCCAGCCCGCGCTGGTCGCGATTTCCACCGAGACACACAGCACGCGCACGCTCACCTATCGCGAGCTCCATCGCGAGGTCAACACGTTCGCCGCGGTGCTGAAGTCGCTCGACGTGGGCCGCGGCGATCGCGTGGTCATCTACATGCCGAACATGGTCGAGGCGGTCGTCGCGATGCTCGCCTGCGCGCGCATCGGCGCTGTGCATTCGGTCGTGTTCGGTGGTTTTGCCGCACACAATCTGGCGCTGCGCATCGACGACGCGACGCCGGCCCTGCTGATCTGCGCCGACGCCGGCGTGCGCGGCGGCAAGGTGATTCCGTACAAGCCGCTGGTCGACGAAGCCATGCGCACGACGCAGGCGCCGCCGCGGCACGTGCTGGTGGTCGACCGCGGGCTCGATCCCGGCTACGCGCGCGTCGAGGGCCGCGACCTGGACTATGCGAGCCTGCGTGCCCGCCATGAAGGCGCCGAGGTTGCGGTCGAGTGGCTGGAGTCGAACGAGCCGAGCTATCTGCTGTACACGTCGGGCACGACCGGCAAGCCGAAAGGCGTGCAGCGCGATGTCGGCGGCTACGCGGTGGCGATGGCGCTGTCGATGCGCACGACCTTCGACATCCGCGCCGGCGACGTGATGTTCTGTACGTCGGATGTCGGCTGGGCCGTCGGCCATTCCTACAACGTCTACGGTCCGCTGATCGCCGGCGCCACCGGCATCCTCTACGAGGGGCTGCCGACCCAGCCCGACCCGGGCATCTGGTGGCGCATCTGCGCGGACTACGGCGTGCGTACGATGTTCTCTTCGCCGACCGGCATCCGCGTGCTGAAGAAGCAGAATCCGGACTGGCTGCGCGCACATGACCTGTCGCGGCTGAAGTGGCTGTTCCTCGCCGGCGAAGCGCTCGATGAGCCGACCGCCAAATGGATCACCGAAGGCATCGGCAAGCCCGTCATCGACAACTACTGGCAGACCGAAACCGGCTGGCCGACGCTGACCCTGCTGCCCGGGCTCGACCTCAAGCCGATCCGCCTCGGCTCGCCCGGCTTCCCGAATTTCGGCTTCAACATGCGCCTGATCGACGAGGTCAGCGGCCTCGATGTCGCCGCCGGCGAGAAGGGCGTGCTGACCTTCGTGCCGCCGCTGCCGCCGGGCTGCCTGACCACGATCTGGAACGACGACGAACGTTTCCTGCGCGGCTATTTCGGCCATTTCAAGGAACTGCTGTACAGCTCGCTCGACTGGGCGATCCGCGACGAAGACGGCTACACGTTCTTCCTCGGCCGCACCGACGACGTGATCAACGTGGCCGGCCACCGCTTCGGCACGCGCGAGATCGAGGAAGCGGTCGCCTCGCATCCAGCGGTCGCCGAGGCGGCCGTCGTCGGCGTCGCCGACGAGCTGAAGGGCCAGGTGCCGATCGTATTCGCCACGCTGAAGCAGTCGGCGCCGGGAACCCCTTCGGAAACCGCCGACGGCATGCGTCAGCGCGTCGACGCCCTGCTCGGCAGCATTGCCAGACCGGCGCGCGTCTACATCGTGCCGGCGTTGCCGAAGACACGTTCGGGCAAACTGCTGCGGCGCTCGCTGCAGGCGATCGCGCAGTCGACCGACCCCGGCGACCTGTCGACGCTGGACGATCCGAACGCGCTGGAAGAGTGCCGCCAGGCGCTCGCGCGCGGCCCGCAAAGCGGCACCTGACCGGACGGCGCCTGCAGCGACCCGCGGCGGCAGGTTCGGCTAAAATAGCGATCTTTGTTCGCGGAGCCACCATGTCCCCCATCGCTTCCGCCGGTGCGCAGTTTCGCGCAGCCGTCGCCGAGGAAAAGCCGCTGCAGGTCGTCGGCGCGATCACCGCGTATGCCGCGATGATGGCCAAGCGCGTCGGCTACAGGGCGATCTATCTTTCCGGCGGCGGCGTCGCGGCCAATTCGCTCGGCATGCCCGACCTCGGCATCAGCACGATGGAAGACGTGCTGATCGATGCGCGCCGCATCGTCGATGCGACCGGGTTGCCGCTGCTGGTCGATATCGATACCGGCTGGGGCGGCGCGTTCAATATCGCGCGTACGATCCGCTCGTTCATCCGCACCGGCGTCGCCGCCGTGCACATGGAGGACCAGGTCGGCCAGAAGCGCTGCGGCCATCGACCCGGCAAGGAAGTGGTTCCGCCCGAGGAAATGGTCGATCGCGTGAAGGCGGCGGTCGACGCGCGCAGCGACGCCGGCTTCGTCATCATGGCGCGCACCGACGCGGCCGCGGTCGAAGGCGTGCAGTCGGCGATCGATCGGGCCTGCGCCTACGTCGAAGCCGGCGCCGACATGATCTTTCCCGAAGCGATGGCGACGCTCGACGACTACCGGCGTTTCAAGGCGGCGGTGAAGGTGCCGATCCTCGCCAACCTGACCGAGTTCGGCTCGACCCCGTTCTTCACCGTCGACGAGCTGCGTTCGGCCGATGTCGACATCGCGCTGTACTGCTGCGGCGCGTACCGCGCGATGAACAAGGCCGCGCTGAATTTCTACGAGACCGTGCGCCGCGACGGCACGCAGAAGGCCGCCGTGCCGACGATGCAGACGCGTGCGGAGCTGTACGATTTCCTCGGCTATCACGACTACGAGCGCAAGCTCGACGCGTTGTTCGCCGGCGGCAGGCGCGAAGGCTGAAGCGATGTCGTCGCAGCGGAATCCGTCGATGGGCAGCGGGGCGGCGAAAAATTGGGACGCCATCGCGGCCATCATCGCGGCGCTGATCGGCCTGCTCGCGCTGTGCGTTTCGGCCTACACCGCCAGCATCCAGCGCCAGCAGGCGAAGGCGCAGGTGTGGACGCACCTGACCTTCGCCAATTCCGATACGGAACAGGCCTTGCTCGTGCTCAACAAGGGCGTCGGGCCCGCGCGCATGGGCAGCTTCCGCATGTATGTCGACGGCAGGCCGCAGCACGACTGGGAGGGCGTGATGGACGCTCTGGGCCGCAAGGCTCCGCACGACATGGAGCAGTCCACCATCGGCGGTTCGGTGATCGCGGCGAACGAAAAGCTGGAGTATCTCAGGCTGCCCACCAAGGACGATTGGACGGCGTTCCATGCGCTCAGGAGCCGCATCCGGTTGCGCGCCTGCTACTGCTCGGTACTCGACGAGTGCCGTCTCTACGACGAGCGCGCCACGCGGCGCGAGGACGCCGATGTGGCGGTCTCGACCTGCAATGTTTCGGAAGGCGACGAATTCGCGCAGTAGTGCGAGTGTCGACGACCTTATTGCGTCAACTACGAAAAAGCGGAGACACACCATGAGTCAGGCCGACCAGCCAGTCCCTTTCAAGCCGAAGAAATCCGTCGCGCTGTCCGGCGTCGCCGCCGGCAACACCGCGCTGTGCACGGTCGGCCGTACCGGCAACGATCTGCACTATCGCGGCTACGACATCCTCGATGTCGCCAACGCCTGCGAGTTCGAGGAGATCGCCTGTCTGCTGGTGCACGGCAAGCTGCCGAACCGCGCCGAACTCGCTGCCTACAAGACCCGGCTGAAATCGCTGCGCGGCGTGCCGGCCGCGGTGAAGGCGGTGCTCGAACAACTGCCGGCCTCGACACATCCAATGGACGTGATGCGCACGGCGGTTTCGGCACTCGGCTGCGTGATGCCGGAGAAGGACGATCACAACCATCCGGGCGCGCGCGATATCGCCGACCGCCTGATGGCCTCGCTCGGTTCCATCCTGCTGTACTGGTATCACTACGCGGTCAACGGCAGGCGCATCGAGGTGGAAACCGACGACGACTCGATCGGCGGCCACTTCCTGCATCTGCTGCACGGCGAGAAGCCGAGCGAGCAATGGGTGCGCGCGATGCACACCTCGCTGATCCTGTACGCCGAGCACGAGTTCAATGCATCGACCTTCGCCGCGCGCGTGATCGCGGGTACCGGCAGCGACCTGTATTCGGCGATTGCCGGCGCGATCGGTGCGCTGCGCGGACCCAAGCACGGCGGCGCCAACGAGGCCGCGTTCGAGATCCAGAAGCGCTACGACTCCGCCGACGAAGCCGAGGCGGACATCCGTGCGCGCGTTGACCGCAAGGAAGTCGTGATCGGTTTCGGCCATCCGGTCTATACGGTCAGCGATCCGCGCAACAAGGTCATCAAGGAAGTCGCGCGCGAGCTGTCGGCCACGCAGAAAAGCATGAAGATGTTCGACATCGCCGAGCGCCTGGAATCGACGATGTGGGAAATCAAGAAGATGTTCCCGAACCTCGACTGGTTCAGCGCGGTCAGCTATCACATGCTCGGCGTGCCGACGGCGATGTTCACGCCGCTGTTCGTGATCTCGCGCACGTCGGGCTGGAGTGCGCATGTGATCGAGCAGCGCATCGACGGCAAGATCATCCGGCCGAGCGCGAACTATATCGGGCCGGAGGATCTGACCTTCGTGCCGATCGGGAAGCGTCCGTAACGCGCTGTTTTTTTCTACGCCGTCATTCCCGCGAAAGCGGGAATCCATGGGCTTTCCAGGCGCACCCGAGCAGGCGAGCGCGAACTACATCGGGCCGGAGGATCTGAGCTTCATGCCGATCGGGAAGTATCCGCAATGCGTACTGTTTTCCACGCCGTCATTCCCGCGAAAGCGGGAATCCATCGGCTTTCCAGCCGCACCCAAGCAGGTGGATTCCCGCTTTCGCGGGAATGACGGCGTGGTGGGGTGTGGCGTGATGTGAGTCGGGTGTGACGTGATGGAGTGGGGTGTGAAGTGATGTGGCGGGGTGTGAAGTGGCGGGGTGTCGCGTTGCGCGGCGTCGTGTGGTGTCGCGTCGGGCTGCGCCGGGTTGCATTAGCCGCCTCCCTACAGCGTCGCCGCGAGCCGGGTGCCTTGCGCGATTGCACGTTTCGCATCGAGTTCGGCGGCGACGTCGGCACCGCCGATGAGGTGCGTCGTGATGCCGTCCGCGGCGAACTGCGCATGCAGGACGCGGTTCGGTTCCTGGCCCGCGCAGATCACGATCGTGTCGACCGCCAGCGTCTTCGCTTCATCGCCGATGCGGATATGCAGGCCTGCATCGTCGATGCGCTCGTAGCTGACGCCGCCGAGCATCGTCACGCGCTTGGCTTTCAGCGTCGAGCGGTGCACCCAGCCGCTCGTCTTGTTGAGGCGCTTGCCGGGTTTGCCGGGCGTGCGCTGCAGCAGCCAGACCTCGCGCACCGGTGCTTCGGGAGCGGGCCTGGCGAGGCCGCCGCGCGCGGCCAGCGTCGTGTCGACGCCCCATGCGTGCGTCCAGCGCGCGATGTCGGTGGTCGGCGACGGTGCATCCTCGACGAGGAATTCGGCGACGTCGAAGCCGATGCCGCCGGCGCCGATGACCGCCACGCGCGCGCCGACCTTCGCACCGCCGCGCAGCACATCGACATAGCTCAACACGTTCGCGCGTTCGCTGCCGGGAATGGCTGCCATGCGGGGAGTCACGCCGGTGGCGAACACGACGTCGTCGAAGCCCTGCAGCGATGCCGGCGTCGCCGTCGTGCCGAGGCGCAGGTCGATGCCGGTCTGGTCGATGCGGCGCGCGTAGTAGCGCAGGGTCTCGTGGAATTCTTCCTTGCCGGGAATGCGCTTGGCCATGTTGAACTGGCCGCCGATCTCGCTCGCCTGATCGAACAGCGTGACGGCGTGACCGCGTTCGGCCAGCGTCGTCGCGCAGGCGAGTCCGGCGGGGCCGGCGCCGACGACGGCGATGCGCTTCTTCGTCGTCGCGGGAAGGATCAGCAGTTCGGTCTCGTGGCAGGCGCGCGGATTGACCAGGCAGCTCGCCAGCTTTTTCTCGAACACATGATCGAGGCAGGCCTGGTTGCAGGCGATGCATGTATTGATGTCGGCCGCACGGTCTTCACGCGCCTTGCGCACCCAGTCCGGGTCGGCCAGCAGGGGACGCGCCATCGAGACCATGTCGGCATCGCCGTCGGCGAGCACGCGTTCGGCCACCTCGGGCATGTTGATGCGGTTGGTGGTAATCAGCGGAATGCGCACTTCGGATTTCATGCGGCGCGTCACCCAGGCGAACGCCGCGCGCGGAACGCTCGTCACGATGGTCGGAATGCGCGCCTCGTGCCAGCCGATACCGGTGTTGATCAGGGTCGCGCCGGCGCTCTCGATTTTCTTCGCCAGCAGCACGATCTCGTCCCAGCGCTGGCCGTTCTCGACCAGGTCGAGCATCGACAGGCGATAGATGATGATGAAATCGCGGCCGACCGCGGCGCGCATGCGCTGCACGATCTCGACCGCGAAGCGCTGGCGTTTGTCGACGCTGCCGCCCCAGTCGTCCTCGCGCCGGTTGGTGCGCTCGGTCAGGAACTGGTTGATCAGATAGCCCTCCGAACCCATCACCTCGACGCCGTCGTAGCCGGCGTCCTGCGCGCGCTTCGCGCAGGCGACGAAATCGCCGATGGTGCGCTCGACGCCGCGCGGCGAGAGTGCGCGCGGCGTGAACGGCGTGATCGGCGACTTGATCTTCGACGGCGCCACCGACAGCGGGTGATAGCCGTAGCGGCCCGCATGCAGGATCTGCATGCAGATGCGGCCGCCCTCCGCGTGTACCGCCTGCGTGACCTTGCGATGGCGCGCGACCTGCCACGGCTGCGACAGGCGGCTCGCGAACGGCGACAGCCAGCCCTGGATACTCGGCGCGATGCCGCCGGTCACCATCAGGCCGACGCCGCCGCGCACGCGCTCGGCGAAGTACGCCGCGAGCTTGTCATAGTCGCGCGCATGATCTTCGAGCCCGGTGTGCATCGAGCCCATCAGGATGCGATTGGGCAAGGTGACGAAACCCAGGTCGAGCGGAGCGAACAGGTTCGGGTAGCGCACGCGGCTGCCTCTTGATTCAAACGATCGTATGAAGATGCCCGGAAGCGGGCGCCGCGACAAGCGCCTGGTTCACTCGGTGATGTGCAGCACGATCAGGGTCTGGTCGTCGACGCCGAGCGGACCGCGCTGGTGCGCGATGACTTCGTCGCGCAGCAGCGCGAGCAGGGCGGAGGATTCCGACGGGCCGTCGGCGACGAGGGCGGCGAGGCGCTCGGTGCCGAACGGCCGCTGCGCCGCGTCGCGCGCCTCGATGATGCCGTCGGTGTAGAGCACCAGCACGTCGCCGGCCGCGACGCTGAACGTGCGGTTCTCGAATGCGTGATCGCGCAGGATGCCGAGCGGGATCTGTTCGCCGGCGCCGCGCAGGGCCACCTGGCCGTCGTGCCTGTGCAGCAGCGGCGGATGGCCGGCGGCGACGTAGGTGGCGCGGCCGAGGTCGGGCCGGTACAGCAGCGCGAATGCCGTCAGGAAATGATGGCGCTGGCGGCGCGAGAAGAAGTAGCGGTTCGCATAGGTCAGCGCGCCGGCCGGGCCGGCTTCCTCGTCGCCCTGGTAGGTGCGCAGGATCGCATCGAACTGCACGGCTTCCATCGCGGCCGCGGCGCCGTGACCGGAGACGTCGGCGAGCGTGATCGCCCAGGTGTCGTAGCGATCGCGCGGAAATGCCGGCGGCGCATGCTGGGTCAGCTCGACCAGGTCGTAGTAGTCGCCGGCCGCGGTCTCCGCCGGCTGCCAGTGCACCGCGTAGTCGAGGCCGCGAATGGTCGGATTGTCC
>DASWPR010000576.1:0-5418 GCA_036398455.1 Dokdonella sp. | reverse complement strand
GCGAGCCGAGAATCAGACGCAGCAGCCGCACGTTGTTTTCGGCCCGCTCGCCGTAACGCCCGGCCCAGAACAGGTTTTCCGCCGCGCGGCTCGACACCGTGCGGTGTTTGCGCGCGAGGTCGGCAGGCTGCATGGGCGAAGGCAGCAGCGTGAAGGTCGAAGTCGGCTGGCTCGACAGCACCCACGTATCGACGCTGCTGCCGCCGTACTGCATGGAGACCGTGGTCTGGCGTTCGGCGGCCATGCGGGTGAAGCCGCCGGGCATTACATGCCAGCCGCCGTTGACGTCCGCGATCGCGTAGACGCGCAGCACCGACGGACGGCGGCCAATGGTGCCGTCTTCGTAACGCGGCGTGCAGGAAAAGCGCTGCGCCTGCTGGATCGTGTAGGTGTCGGGCATGGCTTCGATACGCTCGCGCCACGTCGACAGCCGCTGCCGGCCGTGCTCGATGCCGGGCGGCGCATCGCGCGCGGCGACCGGCCACGTGGGCACGATGAGCGCTTCGTCGAGACGCGCGAAGACATGGTTGCGCGCCGCCTTTTCGCCGCACCACCATGTCGGCACGCTAGGCAATACGAGGTCCTCGTCGAGCAGCACCTCGGCGATGCCCGGCAGGAAGCCATGCAAGGCCGGCGATTCGACAAAGCCGGAGCCCGGCACATTCGAGACGATCACATTGCCCGCGCGCATCACCTGTAGCAAGCCGGGCACGCCGATGCTCGAATCGGCGCGCAGTTCGACCGGGTCGCAGAACGCGTCGTCCAGACGCCGCAGCACCACGTGCACGCGTTCGAGACCGGCGAGCGTCTTCAGATAGAGTTTGTCGTCGCGCACGGTCAGGTCCTTGCCCTCGACCAGCGTCACGCCGAGATAGCGCGCCAGAAATACGTGCTCGAAATAGGTTTCGCTAAACGGCCCCGGCGTGAGAAAGGCGATATGCGGCGAACGGTCGACATCGTCGCTGTCGTCCCGCATCGTGGCCTGCGCCGCCTGCACGAGGGTCGCGATCAGTTGCGAGTAGGTCGGCGCGAGCCGGCTCACGCGCAGGGCGCGGAACGGATCGGCGAACAGCGTCGACACGATCAGGCGGTTTTCCAGCGCGTAACCGAGCCCGGACGGCGCCTCGGTGCGATGCGCCATCACGGTCCAGTCGCCGTTCGGCGTGCGCGCCAGATCCACCGCGACCACTTGCAGATACTGGCCGCCCGGCGGCGTGAAGCCCTTTACCGAGCGCAGATAGCCGGGATGGCCGAACACCAGCGCGGGCGGCAGTTGCCCGCGCTCCAGCAAGGTTTGCGGCCCATAAATATCGGCGACGATCGC
Source organism: Dokdonella sp. (assembly GCA_036398455.1). GTDB lineage: Bacteria > Pseudomonadota > Gammaproteobacteria > Xanthomonadales > Rhodanobacteraceae > Dokdonella_A. Next base: position 4,094 of record DASWPR010000576.1, on the reverse strand, counting down.
GTTGAGCAGATGCGCGCGCTGCGTGACGCCGCGCTCGATATGCGCCCACTCGTCCTCGCTGATCAGGAACGGCAGCAGGTCGAGCGCCCACGGCCGCGGCTCGCCGTTGTCCGCGTAGACGTTGTAGCTGATGTCGTTGTCGCGGATCTGCTGCGCGACCGAGGCGAGATGATCGTCGAGCCGCGCGATGCCGACTTCGCCCAGCCGTTCGAAGAATTGCCGCCACGGTTCGCGCAATGCGCCCGAGGCGTCGCGTAACTCGTCCCAATGTCCCTCGTGGGCCGGCAGCAGGCGCAGCAGGGACGAAGCGTCCGCGCGCGCCGCGGACGTTTCGAAGGGAAAAGTCGATTGAAAGGCCAAGGTCGTGTCGTTTTAAGAGTGTGCTGGTTTTACCAGTAGCGCAGATCCAGTGTGAAAGGAAACTCCAGACTGCGCTGCGGCGCATCGACCTTGAGCGGCCCCGGCGTGTGGCCCGACGCGAAGAAGCGCGCGCGCCGCCGGCTTTCCGCCTCATAGGCGTTGATCGGGAAGGTCTGGTAATTGCGCCCGCCCGGATGAGCGACATGATACTGGCATCCGCCCACCGAGCGGCTACTCCATGTATCGACCAGATCGAAAGTGAGCGGCGCGTCCACGCCGATGGTCGGATGCAGCGCCGACGGCTGCGACCACGCGCGAAACCGCACGCCGGCCACATACTCGCTGACGCGGCCGGTGGGCTGCAACGGCACGGGCACGCCGTTGACGGTCAGCACATGGCGGTTCTCGTTCAGGCCCAGCGCGCGCACTTCGAGCCGCTCCACCGACGAATCCACGTAACGCACCGTGCCGCCCGCCGAGCCCTCCTCGCCCATCACGTGCCACGGTTCGAGCGCGTTGCGGATCGTCAGCGAGACGCCGTTCACCGTGGTCTCGCCGACCAGCGGGAAGCGGAATTCGAAGTGCGGCGCGAACCAGCTGCTGTCGAAGGCGAAGCCCGCGCGGTTCAGTTCGTCGAGCACGTCGTCGAAATCCATCTTCACGAAGGTGCCGAGCAGGAAGCGGTCGTGCAGCTCCGTACCCCAGCGCGTGAGCCGCTGCGTGTACGGCGTGTGCCAGAAGCGCGCCACCAGCGCACGCAGCAACAGTTGCTGCGCGAGACTCATGCGCGCGTGCGGCGGCATTTCGAAGCCGCGCAATTCGAGCAGGCCGAGCCGGCCGGTCGGGCCGTCCGGCGAATAGAGCTTATCGATGCAGAACTCGGCGCGGTGCGTGTTGCCCGTCACGTCGATCAGGATGTTGCGCAGCGACCGGTCGATCATCCACGGCGGCAGGCTCGCGCTTTCGCGGCCGCCGAGCATGTCGATCTGCCGCTGCAATTCGCGGAACGCCACTTCGAGCTCGTAGACCTGGTCGTTGCGCGCTTCGTCGACCCGCGGCGCCTGGCTGGTCGGCCCGATGAACAGCCCGGAAAACAGATACGACAGCGACGGATGGTTGTGCCAGTAGGCGATCAGGCTTGCCAGCAGATCCGGACGGCGCAGGAACGGACTGTCGGCGGGCGTCGCGCCGCCGAGCACGAAGTGATTGCCGCCGCCGGTTCCAGTGTGGCGGCCGTCGGTCATGAACTTCTCGCTGCTGAGATAGCTTTCCGCCGCCGACTGGTACAGATACTCCGTGTGGTCGACCAGTTGATCCCAGTTCGCCGCGGGATGGATGTTAACCTCGATCACGCCGGGGTCCGGCGTAACCTGCAGCATTTTCAGGCGCGCGTCGCGCGGCGGCGGATAACCTTCGAGCACCACCTGCATGCGCAACTCGGCGGCCGTCGCTTCGACGGCGGCGAGCAGATCCAGATAGTCGTCGAGCTCGGTGAGCGGCGGCATGAACACATGCAGCAGCGTGCGGCCGCTGCCGAACGCCTCCGTTTCGGCCTTCGGACCGGCCGCGCGCTTCGGGTCGCGCGCTTCGACGCAAATCGCCGTGCGAATGGTTTCCTTCGACGACTGCCCGCGCGCCGGCCGCTCCTGATCGCCGGGCTGACCTGCATAGCCCACCACCCCGCCACTGGGCATCCCGCTCAGCAATTCCGCCGCCGAAGACGACAGCGCCGCCGCGCGCCGCGCATCGGCGGGGCTCATGCCGGGCTGCTGGCCGTCGTATTGCATGCGCAATTGCGCGGCCGAACGCAGCGGCACGGGCGGTGCGAACGGATCGTGCGCGTGCTGATACGGATAGTCGGTCTTCGACACCCACGGCAGCGAATCGAGCGGCAGGCGGTAACCCATCGGCGAATCGCCGGGAATCAGGAACATGCGCTCGTCGCGGAAAAACCAGCGGCCGCTGACCCACTTCGGCGCCTCGTGCGGCACGTCGCGTTCGCGCGCCAGCGGCAGCACGTAGCCGGTCGCGCCGCCCAGCCCCGCGTCGAACACGCGGCGCAGACGCACGCGCTCCAGTTCGTCGTCGAGGCGTGCGTCGAGCGGATCGACGTTCACCGGCAAACGGCGCTCGCGCCACAGGTAGTACCAGACGTCTTCGAAACCGGGCTGGATGCAGTCCGTGTCGAGCGCCAGCCTGGCCGCGAGATGCGCGAGGAAGCGCCGCGCGTCGGCCGCCGTGTAGGTGCCGGGCTCGCGCTCGTCCGCGAACAGCGCCGGGTTGTGCCAGCAGGGCTCGCCGTCGGCGCGCCAGTACAGCGACATCGCCCAGCGCGGCAATTGTTCGCCCGGATACCACTTGCCCTGACCGATGTGCAGGAAACCAGTCGCGCCGTAACGCGCGCGCAGCTTCTCCATCAGCGCGACCGCGTAGCCGCGCTTGGTCGGACCGAGCGCGTCGGTGTTCCATTCGGCGGCGTCGCGATCGCGCACCGACACGAAGGTCGGCTCGCCGCCCATCGTCAGACGCACGTCCATGTCAGCGAGTTTCTGATCGACCCGAGCGCCCATGTTCAGCACGTCGGCCCACACCGCTTCGCTGTACGGCCTGGTGACGCGCGGCGTCTCCAGCACCCGTTCGATCGACATGGTGTGTTCGAACTCGACCTCGGACTCGTCGACGGCGCCGGAGATCGGCGCCGCGCTGCCCGGCTCGGGCGTGCAGGCGACGGGGATATGCCCTTCGCCCGCCAGCAGCCCGGAGGTCGGATCGAGGCCGATCCAGCCCGCGCCCGGCAGATAGACCTCGCACCACGCGTGCAGGTCGGTGAAGTCGACCTCGGTGCCGCTTGGGCCATCGATGGATTTGACGTCGGGCGCGAGTTGCAGCAGATAGCCGGACACGAAGCGCGCCGCCAGCCCCAGTTGCCGCAAGGTCTCGACCAGCAGCCAGCCCGAATCGCGGCACGAGCCCGCCGCGCTCACGAGCGTTTCCTCGGGCGTCTGCACGCCCGGCTCCATGCGGATCAGGTAGCGGATCTCGCGTTGCAGCCGCTGATTCAGCGCGACGAGAAAGTCGGCGGTGGCGGCCGGCGTGCGGTCGATACTCGCGACGAACTCGGCGAAGCGCGGCGTCATGGGCCGCTTGACGAGGTACGGCGCGAGTTCCAGCGCGAGGCCGGGCGAATAGTCGAACGGGAATTGCTCGGCCGAGGGCTCGAGAAAGAAGTCGAACGGGTTGTAGACGGCCATCTCGGCGATCAGATCCACCGTCACCTTGAATTCGCGCGTCTTCTCGGGAAAGACGAGCCGTGCCTGATAGTTGGCGAACGCGTCCTGCTGCCAGTTGATGAAGTGTTCAGCCGGCTCGACCCGCATCGAATACGCGAGGATCGGGGTGCGGCAATGCGGCGCAGGCCTGAGACGCACGACCTGGGGCGACAGTGAAACCAGCCTGTCGTAGCGGTAATGTGTGACATGATGCAACGCGACGCGTATGGACACACCGGACTCCTGGACGAAGGATGGCAGCCCGCCAAAAAGCAAGCTTCATGCCGTTTATTGAATAAGTGCGAAAAACCGTGTGAAGCGCCCGTACCGCCCGGATCATCGCGTGCCGTGAAGTTTGCCGCGTCTGGGCTGCGGTCCGGTGGGCCGAACAGAGCGCCCTTCCCCAGCCATTTCCGTGGCCGCGCACCAAAGCGGCGCAACGCTCATGCACGATCATGCACGTAA